>DQCL01000037.1 GCA_003533975.1 Octadecabacter sp.
GTGATCCGCTCGATTGAGGTGAAACGAACGCTTTCGCCGGTATCATTGCCCGCATCATCAAGATAGTGAACCGTGCCGTTTAAGGGATTGCCGTCATATTCAACGCGGGTGTTTCCAGACAGGTTAAGCGTATCAAATCCCTTGCCGCCGTTGATCTGTCCAATATCGGCGCCTGCTTCCAGATGAACTGTATCGTCGCCACGGCTAAGGTTGACGTTGCCATCGACCGTTGTGCGTGCGCCGAGTGTTACGTCGTCGTCACCGCCTCCGGCGCAAAGTGTGCCATCAATAGACGCGCGGTCTGACAGGATGATCGTGTCATTACCGCCCCCAGTGCTGACGTTGCCGCCAACATGGGCCATGTCTGACAGGAAAACGATGTCATCGCCGTGGTTCGTGGCGATGCTTCCGAATACGTCCGCAGTGCCTTCCAACGAAACCGTATCGTCGCCAAAACTCGTCCGGACGCTGCCCAGAACTGTGCCGCTGGACATCGTAAAGGTATCGTCACCTCCACCCATCTGCACACCACCCGTGATCGTCGTGCCACCAGATAGTGTCACGATGTCATCGCCCCCGTGTGTGTAGACCGACCCATTCACCGACTTCGCGGTGAGGGTAATGATGTCGACCTGCCATGTCGTGTCAATCGGATCGGCATCCGTAAGGCTGCGGTCTTGTGCAACGAAAACATCGTCTTGCACCATATCTACGTCGGTGTTGCGTTCGATGATGGTGGCAAAGGTGCTGTCTTGGACTTCAGCGATAATCGCGTCTCCCAAAGCAGGGTCAAGTTCGCCAAACGTTTCATCAGCAGCGCGGGTTCGTGTGAACTGATCTGCGATGATATGGGTGAAAAGGGGCCCCATCTGGGTGCCGTCAATCGCATCCTCAGCCAAGCCACCCACCCAAAGATCCACTTGGAAAACATCTGTGTAGGCTGCGGCAAGTCGTACTTGCACATCTTCGTCACTGGTGATGATGGAAAAATCGAGCGGGTCCAAGGTGTCAGGGGCAATGTCGCCAATCAACTGCGCACGCACGTTGATGTAGCTGTCCAACCCGTGATCCAGCCCGCGCGCCATATTAATCGCCGCGAGGGAAAATCCAGACACACCCGCAGGCGTTTCCAGAAAGAAGTTCAAGTCATCAACGATTTCCGTGTCGAGTTCTTGCGCCGTCGCGCTGAGCTGGCCGCGCATGATTGCTTCAATGCCGCCGTCTTCAACCGGAGAATGGTTAAAGTAGCTGTCCATCAACGCCATTGAGCCGTCGTCGGTGCCATCATCCGCGATTCGGTCAATGCTGGAGGAGACCAGCGTGTGGCCGAACCGGAATGCTGCTGTTGAAAACTCGACGGACACTTCACCTGTTTCATCCGTATCATAGCCGGTGTCTTCGCCGACGGCATCACCGACCAAATGCGGTAGCCACTCGTTGTAGGTGATCTTCTGGAGCTCATATTCAACGATGGAACGCGCAGCATCATAAAGCTGTTCGTCATCCCAATCAGGGTGTTCTTGGGCCAGCTTTTCGGCCCAGTAGTTATGGTCGCGCACAAACATTGTTTGCAAAGACAATAGGTTAGGATTCTCGTTGGCGCGAATATCGCCAGCGAGGTAAACAGGATCATCCCCCTCAATGTCGCCCGCCATAAAGCTGTCTTCATCGGCATCGGGTAGCATTTCACTGGCCGACGTCGTGTCATCCTGCATCCGCAGTTTGCCACCCTCAAAGCTGCGCAGGTCATCCATGCGCGCCTCGGTTGACCCGTAAACTTGCGATCCATCTATTTGCCACGTCACAGCATTGAACGGCGCAATCGTTTCGCCTTCACCAATTTCATCTGCCACAGCCGAGCGCGCAATATCGTGGGGCATACCGACCAGATCAAGCACGCCTTCGTCGTGGTCCTCGGGCGTGAGAACCATATCGTGGTCTAGGAACTGGCCAAAAGTGGTAAACAGCGTCGATAGGCCAGCACTATTGGGCGCGTCGCCGTCTTGGTCGAATACAACCATCGACACTTGCACAAGATCAGCACCACCGCTGAATGTTTCAGAGATGCCATCCTCGTATCGCGCCTCGGTGAGGCGTTCTTGTGCTTCGATATTCGCAAGAAAAGGACAGCTATTTGCCATCAGACCACCTACACCTCTCCCCAAGTGACAATTAAGGATTTGGTAAGGTTTTGACAAATTAATTGAGGAAACAGAGTGTATTATGCACAAAGCCCGAACAGTTAAGTCCGGGCCTTTAGATTGTATCAGGTATAAAGACGGTCAGTCGAAGGGCTTAGCTGCCCCAGCTGCGCACTGCACCGCAATCAACATGGATAAAGTTAGAACCGGAATAGCGGCCAACACCACCAGCATTACAGCTGGCTGCAGCGCGTGCCATTTGGTTCACAGAACGACCTTGCATACGCAAGTCGGACGCCTTGCCCTGCAGGTGCAATGAATTACGCGCAACACCAGAGGAGTTCGCACGCAACATCGCGTTCGTTTGTGGTGAACGATAGCCGGAAATCAGCGTGTAGGGCTGATCGTTATCCAGAAGGTTTTGAGTAGCGGCCACGATGTCGATCGTACGGGTGTCGATCTGGTGTGTTTGGCCATTGCGCCAGTCGCGGAAGAATCGGTTAACTTCTGTCATGGCTTCAGAAATGTAGTTTCCTTCGATCCAATAGATCGTGTCGATGCTTTCGCCAGTGCGCCCAGAATACATTTTCAAGCGGCGAATATCACCGCCACCGCGCAAAAAACCTGCTGCATTTGAATATGTGGGGGCGGCCATAACTGCTGTCGCTGCAAAAGCGCCTAGCAAGCCACGCCGAGAAATGCTCGAAGTTGTTTTCATAGTCATGTTAGCGCTGTCCCGTCGCTTACCTGTAAACCCGCAATTTTACGGGTGTTTCTGCATTCTTGTCCCCAGATGCCTGAGCTCTATGCCATAAAATGATTCGTGGACCAAGCCCTTTGAAGGTCGAGATGTCTTATCAAGGGGGAAATAGGCGGTATTTTGCGCAGATTGTGTGCATTCCGCGACTTGTTGCATTTGTGCAAGGTCGGTCTGCGGCTCTGCTGTGACACGAATAAACCAACTCGCGTCATAGCGGGAATGTGAATAGACTTAAAAGGCTCGCTGCCTGATTTATGGATCAAAGCTATTCACCTACCCACAATCAATGTGGGCCTGTATGTTCCTGGGGGGACCACATGACGATGTTTAATCAATTGTTTTTGCGCAATTTTGCGCTGCTGGCGTTTGTTTTCGCCTTTGCTTTGCCGGCACAAGACGCCAGCGCCCAGACAACCGCCTTTCGCCAAGCTGTCGCTGAGGGTGCTGCACAAGATGAGGCTTTGGCCGAATTCTACCGCGGCCGCGAGTTTGAGGGTATTTGGACTGGCGCAACGGGGCGTGACCGTTCCCGCCGCAACGCGCTGTTGGCTGCTTTCGCTAGCGCAGGAGACCACGGTCTTCCAGCCGCCCAATATGACCCGAATGCATTAATGGCGCGCCTGCAAGCCGCCAACACCCCAGCAGAGAAAGGCGCGATGGAAGTCGAGATGTCGCGCTTGTTCCTGTCATATGCCCGCGACATTCAAACCGGTATCCTGACGCCAAGCCGTGTGGTTTCTGAAATTCACCGCGAAGTGCCGCTTCGTTCGCGCTTGGGCTATATCCAAGGTTTCGTTGCCTCCTCGCCGGCATCCTACCTCGCATCACTGCCGCCAAGCTCCCCAGAGTATGCGCGTCTGTTGCGTGAGAAGTTGAACCTTGAGCGCCTGTTGGCGAACGGCGGTTGGGGCGCGACAGTTACTGGCGGCGGCCTCGTGCCGGGTGCGTCTGGCGCGGGTGTTGTTGCTTTGCGCGATCGTCTGGTTGCGATGGGTTACATGGAACGCTCTGCCACTCAAACTTATGACGCAACTGTGCAAGCGGCGGTTCAACGTTTCCAACAGGCCCACGGTCTGACGGCAGACGGTGAAGCTGGGGCAGGGACTTTGCGTGAGTTGAACGTTCCAGTCGCGTCCCGCTTGCAGCAGGTTGTCGTTGCGATGGAACGCGAACGCTGGATGAACCGCCCACGTGGTGAGCGTCATATTTGGGTAAACCTCGTCGATTTCACAGCCGCGATCATGGATAACGACCGTGTCACATACCAAACGCGTTCCGTAATCGGTGCCACAGCGAGCAATCGTCAAAGCCCTGAGTTTTCAGATGTTATGGAATTCATGGTCATCAACCCGAGCTGGTATGTGCCGCGTTCGATCATCGTGAACGAATATCTTCCTGCACTTCAGCGCAATCGTAACGCCGTTAGCCATATTGAAATCACAGACAGCCGTGGCCGTGCCGTTAACCGCAGCAATGTGAACTTCAGTCAGTTTAGCGCGAGCACCTTCCCATACTCCATGCGTCAACCTCCGAGCCGTGGTAACGCGCTAGGTCTGGTCAAGTTCATCTTTCCGAACCAGCACAATATTTACCTGCACGACACGCCGGCAAAGTCATTGTTTGGCCGCGAAGTTCGCGCGTTTTCACACGGCTGTATCCGGCTGAATGACCCGTTTGATTTCGCCTACGCGTTGTTAGCGGCACAGGAGGCTGACCCTGAAGGCGTTTTCCAGTCGCATCTGCGCACGGGTCGCGAAGCGCGAGTTAACCTAGAAAACCCGGTTCCGGTGCATCTGGTTTACCGCACGGCCTTCACGCACACGACAGGCCAGCTGAACTTCCGCGGTGATGTTTACAACCGTGACAGCCGCATCTGGAATGCATTGGCAAACGAAGGGGTGGCTGTCCGCGCGATTGGCGGGTAAATCTGATCCCGAATAGGGGACGCAGATGCCACAGACTTTGAAAGAACTTGCTGCGTCGCTAGGGGCTGAAACCCTTGGCGACGCTTCGCTTTTGGTAGACCGCTTGGCGGAACCACTTGAGGCGCGTGCAGGGGATCTTGCACTTGCGGTGGCCCCGAAATTTGCCAAGCACCTGCAAATGTCAGCAGCCCGCGCCGCCGTGGTCTGGCCGGGGGCGAACCTAACCGAGCTTGGGCTTGAGGGTGCTATCGTTGCGCCAAGAGGACGCTTGGCGATGGCGGGGCTCACCCAGCAAATGGATCAAGACCTGGCTTTTGACGGACAGATGGGCATCCATCCCAGCGCTGTGATTGACCCATCGGCCAAGATTGGTGAAGGCGCTGTAATTGGCCCGTTTGTCGTGATTGCGGCGGACGTTCAAATCGGCGTCAACGCACGGATCGGCACACATGTTAGCATCGGCTGCGAGGTCGAAATCGGCTCGGATGTCGTGCTCCATTCTGGGGTGCGGATTGGGCCGAACGTCGTCATGGGGCGCGACTGCATTGTACAGATGGGCGCGGCTATTGGCGGCGATGGGTTCTCTTTCACCACGGCAGAGCCTTCAAACGTGGAACGAGCTGTCCGCGCTCGCGGTGAACCGCTAGAGCCAATGGACGGAACATGGCACCGAATTCATTCACTCGGCGGCGTTGTGATAGGCGATCACGTAGAGATCGGCGCAAATTCCACCATCGATGCCGGCACCATTCGCGCAACCCGTGTGTCGGACGGTTGCAAGATCGATAACCTTGTTCAGGTTGGGCATAATGTGGTTCTGGGCGAAGATTGCCTTCTTTGTGCGCAGGCGGCGGTGGCGGGGTCCGCTGTTCTCGGCGATCGCGTTATCCTTGGTGGTAAGTCGGGCGTTGCGGACAATCTGCACATTGGACGTGACGTTGTGGTCGGGGGCGGGGCGATCGTTCTGGGTAATGTCGCAGACGGCGTGTTTGTGTCCGGCCATCCGGCGCAACCGACACATGAGCACCGCGCAGGCATTAAGGCGCTGCGGCGTTTGAGTAAGCAATAAAGGTTCCAAAACCGCGCCCTTAGCTTTACATCAAGGGCAGGATGAGGACACGACGGATACTTACACATGGGCATCGCACTTCAAGTCATTGAAATTATTTCACAACAAGCTTTGCTTGAGCCAAGTGACGTGACCGAGGCGTCGACGCTCGAAGATCTCGGTATTGATAGCCTTGGTTTGGTTGAGAGCATTTTTGCAATTGAAGAAGCCTTTGATATTTCGGTGCCGTTTAACGCCAATGACCCAACCGAGGGCGATTTTGATATCTCCACCGTTGGGTCGATCATAAAAGCTGTGGATGCACTGGTGAAGGATCAAGCGTGAGACGGGTCGTCATCACCGGATCTGGCACCATCAATGCATTGGGCCATGATGTGGCCACCACGCTTGAGGCGATGCGCGAGGGACGCTGTGGCATCGGCCCGCTCGATATCCGTGATGTCGATCGCTTAGCTGTGAAAATCGGCGGGCAGGTGCATGGCTACGATGAGCAATCGCATTTTAACCGCCAGCAAATCAGCCTTTATGACCGCTTTACCCAATTCACGCTTCTTGCTGCAAAACAGGCGATTGATGAAGCTGGGATAACGTTTTCGGGTGATCTTGCAGACCGTTCAGGCGTTGTTCTTGGCACATCCGGTGGGGGTTTGAACACGCAAGACGAAAACTACCGTGCCGTCTATGAAGAAGGCAAAAACCGCGTGCATCCGTTCATTGTTCCCAAGCTGATGAACAACGCCGCCGCAAGCCATGTGTCGATGCAGTACAATCTGCGCGGCCCGTCATTTACCGTGGCCACGGCCTGCGCTTCAAGCAATCACGCGATGGGCCAAGCCTTTATGATGATCCGCTCCGGCATGGCTGATGTGATGGTGACGGGTGGGTCTGAATCAATGCTGTGCTTTGGCGGTGTCAAAGCATGGGAAGGACTGCGCGTTATGTCCAAGGATGCGTGTCGCCCGTTTTCGGCCACACGCAACGGCATGGTTCAGGGCGAAGGCGCAGGTGTGTTTGTCTTTGAGGACTATGACCATGCCGTCAAACGTGGGGCAGTTATCCTTCCTGAAGTTGCAGGCTTTGCAATGTCTTCCGATGCCTCAGATATCGTCACGCCGTCCAAACAGGGTACAGCACGCGCGATTGCAGGCGCATTGAAAGATGCGAACCTTAGCCGCGAAGATGTCGGCTACATTAACGCCCACGGCACCGGCACGGCGGCAAATGACAAAACAGAATGCGCGGCTGTGGCGGATGTGTTTGGTGCCCATGCTGACAATCTGATGATGTCCAGTACCAAGTCCATGCACGGCCATTTGATTGGCGGCACCGGCGCGGTTGAACTTTTGGCCTGCGTGATGGCGCTACGTGATGGCGTTATTGCGCCGACGATCGGCTACGAAGAAGCTGACCCTGAATGCGCGCTCGATGTGGTCCCGAATGAGGCGCGCGAGGCGAAGGTGAACGCCGTTTTATCCAACGCCTTTGCCTTTGGGGGCCTCAACGCTGTTATTGCACTTAAGTCGGCCTGAACGCAAAATGCCGCGCCTGTTTTAGGCGCGGCATCATTATTTCTTTGGCTTTTAAATACTCAACAAACGGGACAGATTACTCAGCCGCTGCGTTGTATGCAGCTGTGAAGCCTGACAATGACATTGTGACGGTCACTTCCTGATCTGGTGCAGCCGCTGGTACCATGCGCAACGTTGCCTCAGCGCCACGGCGGAACAATGCAACGTCCTGTTCTGTCAGGCCGAGGCGCGTCACGCAGCCACCGGCATTACAGAAATTGAATGGGAAACGGCGGGCTTGGCCACCGTCAACACGTAACGTAAGTTGCTCTGTCAGCAATGTCTCAAGTGGGGCAACGATTGTCGCGCCAGCAACCGCTTGGCCTGAACCTGGCAGAACAACAATGGCGATCTCGGCAACAGAGTTTCCGTCAGCATCGTTCAAAAGCTGATACATCTGGCAAGGATCTTTGCCTTCTTCAACTTTCAAGCAACGCAGAGCCCAATCACCAAATACTTGGGAAAGGTACTGTTGGCCCGGCTGTGGTTCCTGCGGTTCAGGAGCGACTGGATCACCGTTTTCGTCGACCTCTTCGCCCATGTTGAAAACGCTTTCGGGCTGGGTTTCAGCGGGCGCTTCTGTTGTGGTCTCTACGGGGGCTTCTTCGGTTGTTTCTTGTGCGAACGTTGGTGCGCCAAATGTGCAGGCCAAGGCTGCGGCTGTCAGTGTCTTAGAAATGCTAGAAGTGAGAAGGGTCATAGGTGCGTCCAATATGGTCTGTCGTTGGGCGATGCTTATCATGGGTCGAGAGGAGTGTCAGGGCAAAAACTAGGGTAGGCAGGGCTTTGCCGAAACAGCAACCGGCAAACATCGTAGAACAATGATTTGAGTGTAATGGGCGGATATACAATAGAAAAAGGGCCCCAAAAGGCCCTTTTCCGTCTTCTCCCTATCGGACTTGGCCGACTTATTGCGCAGACGTTACGTAACACGAGGCTACCCGTCAACATGCTATTGTTCCGTATGTAAAAATTCTCTTTTGCGTTTTGCTTGAAAATACTTTGAAGGTTCAGTCAAAAAGGCCGCGCCCCAGTAAAAACTGAGTGCGCGGCAAGTCTGACAAGGAGGAAGTCAACAGCGCCGTAGGAGGACATGAACGGCGCTGATACGAATATACTGGCTCAGAAAGGTTAAGGATGTATTTTGGCGCAAACGAAAGTGGGATCAATTTGAATATTGGTCTGTGAAATTAAGGGAACAGGCAATGAGTGACGGGATTTTCTTGGGTGGCGGCGGTAACGACTACGGCGAGGCGCAAAATTTGCTGCTGCAATACGCAAACCGCCACGGGCTCATTGCGGGCGCAACGGGGACAGGTAAAACGGTCACGCTGCAGATCCTCGCGGAGGGGTTCTCTGCTGTCGGTGTTCCGGTGTTCCTGTCTGACGTGAAAGGTGACTTGTCTGGTTTGGCTAAGCCCGGCAGCGCGGACTTCAAACTTCATGAACCGTTCACGAAGCGTGCTGAAACGATTGGCCTTGATCTGCAATACGATACATTCCCCGTCACGTTTTGGGATCTTCTTGGTGTGCAGGGTCATCCGATCCGCACGACCGTTGCAGAGATGGGGCCGTTGTTGCTGTCCACACTCATGGGGCTAACCGAAGCGCAAGAAGGCGTGCTGAACGTCGCGTTCCGCGTTTCGGACGAAGAGGGCCTTCCGCTTCTCGATTTGGAAGATTTGCAAGCGCTTCTCGTTTGGGTAGGGCAAAACTCTAAAGAGCTGTCATTGCGCTACGGCAACGTCGCCACATCCTCCGTTGGTGCGATCCAGCGTCAGTTGCTTGTGCTCGAAAACCAAGGCGGCGCGGAGCTGTTTGGTGAACCAGCATTAGATCTGCGCGACATCATGGCAACCGAGGATGATGGGCGCGGGCGGATCAACATACTTGCGTCTGACAAACTGATGGCGTCGCCAAAGCTTTATGCGACGTTCCTGTTGTGGCTGTTGTCTGAGCTCTTTGAGGAACTTCCTGAGGTCGGCAACCCCGATAAACCCAAGCTCGTCTTCTTCTTTGACGAAGCGCACCTGCTATTTGATGACGCGCCTAAGGCGCTGGTCGATAAAGTTGAACAGGTCGCGCGGCTGATCCGCTCCAAAGGGGTTGGCGTTTACTTTATTACGCAGAACCCTGCTGATGTTCCTGAGGACATTCTGGGCCAGCTTGGGAACCGTGTGCAGCACGCGTTGCGGGCGTTTACTGCGAACGACCAAAAGGAACTGAAACAAGCGGCAGACACGTATCGCTCGAATCCAGCCTTCGACACAGCCGAAGCGATCCGCGAGGTCGGCACTGGTGAGGCCGTGACATCCATGCTGATCGACAAGGGCATTCCGGGGATCGTTGAGCGCACGTTGGTCAGGCCACCGTCCTCGCAGCTTGGTCCAATTACAAAGGCAGAACGCGCAGAAATCATGGCTGCGTCGCCCATGGCTGGTAAATATGATGAACGCCTAGATCGCGATTCCGCGGCTGAGATGCTGGCGAAACGCGCTGGTGCGGCTGCCGAAGAAGCTGAGAAAGCCGAGGCAGCCGAGGAAAAGCTTGAGGCAGAGGAGCGCGAACACCGTCAGGGCCGCCGCTATTCTGGCAAAGATGTTGAGCGTTCATCCAGCCGCCGGTCGTCCAACTCAGACAGCTGGGGCGGCGCGATTGCGACCGTTGTTGCCAAAGAGCTGAAGGGAACAACCGGACGCCGCATCGTACGCGGCATTCTGGGGGGGCTGTTCAAGGGCCGATAGCCCGTGTTCGGTGCAAAGCTTAGTTGAGGGGCGCGATCTTGAGTTCCGAAATCCGGTTCTCATCTTTGTCCATGACCTCGAACCTAAAGCCATGGAAGCTAAAGACTTGGCCGACTGCGGGAATGATCTGTGCTTCGTGAATGACTAAACCTGCAACGGTATTGGCCTCGTCATCTGGCAATGACCAATCCGTTGCGCGATTTACGTCGCGGATCGTCATGGTGCCGTCCACGATATAGCTGCCATCTTCCGCGCGCGTGACTTCGTTTTCTTCGTCGGTGTCAAACTCGTCGGTGATTTCACCGACGATTTCTTCAAGAATATCTTCAAGCGTGATGAGGCCCTGAAGCGTGCCGTATTCATCCACAACCAATGCGAAATGCGCACGACGCGCCAAGAACTGGCGCATCTGGTCGTCGAGCGTCGTGGTCTCAGGCACAAAGTAGGGCGTCATCGCCACATCCATAATGTCAAAGTCCGCCATTTCCAGCGGCTCAATCTGTCCGTCGCCCAGCATCTTATGCAACGCGCGCAGCAGGTCTTTGGCGTGGATCGTACCGATGATGTTTTCAGGATCATCGCGATAAAGCGGCAAGCGGGTGTGGTTGCTTTCCAGGCAAAGATGCAGGATTGAGGGGACGGGCAGGGCCGCGTCGATCATCTCAATCTCTTTGCGGTGAAGCATGATTTCTTCAACCGTACGTTCGCCAAGATCAAGAGCGCCCAAGATACGGTCACGGTCTTCCTTTTCCACGACACCTTCGGAATGGCCCAATTGCAGCGCGCCGGCGATTTCTTCACGCACCGCAAGGATGTTGCTGTCTGGGTCGGTCTGAACGCCAAAAATCCGCAACACACCGCGCACAAGCCAACGCACAGCCGAGACGACAGGTGAAAAGATCGTCACCACAAGCGCGATTGGGCGTGCTGTAATGCTTGCCGCGCGTTCTGGGTTGGTGATGGCATAGGTCTTGGGCAGCACTTCCGCGAAGATAAGGACCAGCACGGTCATCACTGTCGTAGCGATCACCACACCGTTTTCACCAAAGGCCCGCAAGAACATCGTCGTCGCAAGTGATGTCGCGAGGATGTTCACAAGGTTATTGCCCAAAAGGACCGAGCCAATTAGCTTTTCGCGGTCTTCGGTAACTTGAAACGCTTTTTCAGCGCCTTTGTCGCCTTTGTCCGCATTGCTGCGCAACTTGCCACGCGACGCAGCGGTCAGTGCGGTTTCAGAGCCGGAAAAGAAGCCGGACAACACAAGAAGAAACAGGATCGCACCGGCGGTGGTCCAGAAGGCAGCATCAAGCATGGGGGGTCACTTTTGTCATTTGCCCTTTGTATGTAGGGGCTTGCGGGCAGTTTCAAGTGGGCGTTAATCGTCTTTCGCCAGCGGGTGGTGATCCAGCACCAGTTCTTTCAGGCGCTCATCCAGCACATGAGTGTAGATTTCAGTGGTCGCCACATCCGCATGGCCCAGCAGCGTCTGGATAGAACGCAGGTCCGCGCCGCCCGCCAGTAAATGGGTCGCAAAGGCGTGGCGCAGGGTGTGGGGCGTGACTTTGGCGGGTGAAACGCCGCCCGCAACCGCGAGGTCTTTGATGAGGTTGAAGAAGCTTTGCCGTGTCAGGTGGCCAAGCTTGCCGCGCGACGGGAACAGGAATTTGCTGCGCGGAGTGCCATCCTTAACCGCAGCGTCCTCGGCCTCATCGCGGGTTTTGAGCCAGATCGCAGTAGCCGCGCGGGCAGGCGGTGACAGCGGCACCATGCGCTCTTTGTCGCCTTTTCCGCGCACCAACAACATACGAGGATCGCCTCGCGCGGCGGAAACGGGCAGCGAAACCAATTCGGTCACGCGCATGCCTGTAGCGTAGAGCAATTCCATCAAGCAGGTCGTGCGAAGCGGGTCTTTCTTTGCACCACGGGCGGCCTGCAGCAACGCATCAACTTCCTCGTGGCTGAGGGTTTTGGGCAGGCGCTTGTCGCGACCGGGCCCCGAGATTTGGAGTGCGGGATTGTCGGTGCGCCAGCCTTCCTCAAACGCAAAACGGAACAGCTGTTTGGTGGCCGACAGCCGCCGCGCTCTGGTGGATTTGGCAAGACCTTGGCTGTCACACCAGACCAGATACTTTTCAACGTGGTCTTGGGTAACTTGCGAAAAATGCGTGCCGTTCAACCAGTCTGAAAAATCGACAAGGTCACGTGCATAGGCCAGTTGAGTATTGGTCGCCGCGTCCAACTCCGCGGCCTGTGCTTCGAGAAAGGCCTGTATCCAATAGGCATTGGGGCGGGTCGCTGCACTCATTGCAATAGCAAATACTGCAGCGCTGTTCGCCGTGCGACATCTTCTAGGCCAAGTGCGCGAAGCGTTGCGAAGCCTTCTTTGAAGGCGATCTGGTCACCGTCGAGCCCTTGTTGCAATGTCGCAATACTACGCAAGATCGCTTCACCGGTACGCCCATTTGCGGCCATATCTACGAGAGTTGCATTCGGCTCCGCTGCAAATGCGTCACGGACGAGCGGATAGTGCCCTCGGGCAGCATGGACCTGAGATGGGTCGCCCTGCGCCACGGCCGCAAGGAACGGATCTGTTTGTGCAAAAGCGTCGATCAACGCGGCTTCTTCGTAGCGATCCGACAAGAGCAATATCTTAAACATGAGAGCATCTGCACGACTGTCCGCTGTCGTCGATGTAAGAAAATCCGGCGCAAAATAACGCGCGAGGGGGACTGTCACACCAACGGCTTGTGCTTCGTCCCACAGTTGGTTGAGCGCTTCAATCATGTCATCGGCAGTCCCGCTTTCAAGGGCTCTATCAAGACGTGCGACGGCCTTTGAACGTTCCCAAACACCACCAGAGGCGGCAGGAACGCGTGCCGTGTAAAGGCCAATCAGCGCGTTGTCGGAAATAGCGCCAGCACGGGCGAGGCGTTCAGCTGCTTCGAGCTGACCCTTCCAGCCAACATTCGCCCGCAAATCCGCATGTGCAAATGCGCGTGGCAATCCGACTGTCGTTAGGGACGATCCAATTGCCTCAAACATGCGGAACGTCAACGGTGTTGTGCGTGCCGGTTGCTCAAGCTCCGGTTCGCCTTCATAAAGGTCCGGATCAAGGAACCGCGCAAGCAACGCACCAGTTGGCGCATCAATATCGCCAATCGCCAATCCAGTGTTTAACGTCAGTGCGGCGGCCGACCAATCACCCGAGCGAGCCAAACAGAATATCCGCGCAGAAGGCGTTGGGGCAATATCGGGTTGATCGCGCAGCGCACGGCAAGCGCCATCTTCCGTGCCTGTCAGAAGTGAGACATCAAACCAGCGGCGGAACAGCTCAGGCGTATCAGCGCCTGCGCTTTCAAGCATCGCCTGCGCCGGTTCCAGTGCGCCGAAATCTAACAGTTTATCCACACGGGCGAGAAAGAACGCACCAGGTGTTGCGGCCTCCATTGGTGGATTTGCCTCTGCTAGCGCAAGCGTCGTCAGTAAATCCTGAATGGCGGGCAGGGTGTCGATTTCTTCGGCTTGCAGCAATGCGATCAACGTCGTGACGTCACTTCGCCCCCAAAGATCAGCGGATAAGCCCGTGGCGCTTGACGGCAACAGTCCAAGGGCTCGGGGCGCAGGGCCACCCAAGGTTTGCACAGAAACGTTCGGGGAGGATGCAGAATTCGCGATGGGCGCTTCGCTCGCATCCGGTATTCGTGTCGCTTGTGTTCCGAGAACTGGCGCTGCAGCTAAGACTTCGGGTTGTTCAACACTTTCAGAGAGCCAGTCAATGGCCGACAAAGGCGTGTTGTCGTCGGATTGGGCCCAAAGGGGTGTCGCGCACGACATTAACACACACAAAATTGCCGAACGCGAAACCATTAACCACCACCTAACGTTACAGGCACAACGATCTCTTCGACAGGGGCCGCAAAATCAGCCGGCATGAAGATCGGTCCCAAATATGCGAACGCTATGAAAGCGAGCGCTGCGAGCACGACCAGAACGAACAAGAATTTGATCAATCGCCACATGGATTTCGCTCCGCCTGTTTCGTGTCTACCCGTTGATCCGCAAACACGAACCAATTGCGCAGCCTGAGTTGCTGCTTTGCCTTAGGTTATATATGTCCTTTTCAGCAAGATCACGCCACCGCTTCGTTAATTTTTTCAAACCGGCGGCGCACAGCCGATATTGATCGGCATATTGTTGTTTAGAAGGGGACGATTGGGGCGATGAACGACCAAGAAAGCAAACACCCCCCGAAGCCGGAGCAAACATTGCGCCGCACAGTGGTGCTTGTTGGCATGATGGGGTCGGGCAAAACGGCGATCGGGCGCGAATTGGCTTATCGTTTGAACGTGCCTTACGTCGATTCTGATGCTGAGATCGAAGCCGCTGCGAATGAGACGATCTCGGAGATTTTTGAACGCTCCGGTGAGTCGTTTTTCCGTGACCGTGAAGCGGAAGTGATTGCGCGACTGCTACAGTCTGAGCCCTGTGTGCTGTCCACAGGGGGGGGCGCCTACCTTGCCGAGCGCAATCGCACTGTGATTTCCGAACAAGGTGTCGCGGTATGGCTGGATGCGGATCTTGAATTGCTATGGGAACGCGTTCGTCACAAGGACACACGGCCCTTGCTGCGCACAGCAGACCCGAAGAAAACACTCAGCGAGATTTTTGAGCAACGCGCCCCCGTTTACGCTTTGGCCGATATGCGTGCCGAGGCTAAACCGGAATTTTCCATTTATGAGATGACCGATGAGGTGCTGCAGGTATTGGCAACGCGCCCCGACGTTCTGGAGAAAAAAGAATGATTGAGACTGTCCACGTGGACCTTCCGGGCCGTGAATATGATGTTGTGATCGGGCCTGGGCTTATGGCCGACGCGGGTGCACGCATCGCGCCGTTCTTGCGCCGCTCGCGCGTTGTTATTGTGACGGAAGAAAACGTCGCGGCTTTGCATTTGGCGGGTCTTCAGTCCGGCCTTGAAGCGTCCGGCATCTCGTCAGAAGCGCTGGTGCTGCCAGCGGGTGAAAGCACCAAAAGCTGGCCGTTTCTTGAGCAAACCGTTGAATGGTTGCTGGCCCAAAAGGTAGAGCGCGGCGATGTCGTTGTTGCCTTTGGTGGTGGCGTTATCGGGGACTTGGTGGGCTTTGCGGCTGCCATTTTACGCCGAGGCGTGCGTTTCGTGCAGATACCAACGTCCCTTTTGGCACAGGTCGACAGTTCCGTTGGTGGCAAAACGGGGATCAACTCGCCCGCTGGCAAGAACCTGATCGGCGCGTTTCATCAGCCGACGTTGGTGCTGGCGGATACCGAATTGCTTGGCACGTTGACCCCGCGCGATTTCCTGTCCGGTTACGGCGAGGTCGTGAAATACGGTCTGCTTGGGGACGCGAATTTCTTTGACTGGCTCGAAACGTACGGGCCAGCCTTGGCCGCCGGCGACATGGATGCCCGTGTGAAGGCCGTCAAACGATCCGTTGAAATGAAAGCCCGCATTGTTGAGCGCGACGAGACAGAGCAGGGGGATCGCGCACTTTTGAACCTTGGCCACACGTTCTGTCACGCGCTTGAGGCGGCGACGGGGTATTCAGACCGGTTGCTGCATGGCGAGGGCGTGGCAATCGGTTGTGCGCTGGCGTTCGAGCTTTCGGCGCGGATGGGCCTGTGCGCGCAGGAAGATCCCAGCCGGGT
>DQCL01000058.1 GCA_003533975.1 Octadecabacter sp.
GGGCGAGGAGCACTCAGCTCCGACCCGTTGGCCCATCGCTCCCCTTATCCAAACGGGATCAGATTGAACGCCGAAGAACGCCTGCCACGAGAAGTGCCAATACCCGATGTTCGTGCTTTACTTTCAACTAGATAGACCTTTCGCATTCATGGCCGAGAGCAGAGTGCTGCGAAGCGCATCCCTGCCAAACTTCAACAGATCTTCGTTGAAATCGCCAAGCATTGGGACGAGACACCGAAATTCAATGCCCGATGATCCCAGTCTGGATGCAAGAGTTTGCGAGGCCCGCTCCCCTGCCGCATCGTTGTCCCGTGCAATCCAGATGCGCTTGATGCCTGACGATGGAATGAAGAGGCCAAGATGCGTCGCTGTCAGGCAGGACGCGAGGTTGAACTTGGGCAAGGCAGTGCCAACTGACAGCGTATTCTCCAGACCTTCGCCGACAATGAGTTCATCCAAATTGGCCCCTGACCAAAACCGAACGGCGTTGCCATGCAGTTGACCCAGTATCCGTTTCGGGTTGCTCAGGTCTGCAAGGCCACCCGTGATCGGGTCGAGATATGTCCGTGCACACCCCGTGATGTTGCCCTGATTGTCCGTTATCTTCGCCAAAAGGGCAGGGGCGTAGCTTGGGTGATCTGAGGAGGTGCCCTCGCTGCGAAAATAGACCCGTGGGTGATAGCGCAAGGCAGGCCCAAAGCGTGCGATGCCGCGACTTTGCAGATAAGCGGCGGTGGCAGTTCCCAAGATAGGCCTGCCAGCAGCAAAGAGCCTGCGTGCCGATGCAATGCGCTTGGTGTTGGCCGTACCAGCATCTTTCGACGTCCCGTTGGATATCCGCTGATCGGGAAGCGGCGCGTCTCCTAGAAAATGCTGTGCCTCAAGAAGTGTTTCATGCAGCGATCGTGATCCAAGTTTGGCGTGCAGCAGATCAATGAGGTCTCCAAATTCACCTGTGGCGTAGTCTGTCCATCCACCCGCCTTGCGACCGTCTCCAGCGTGCAAGCGGATCACAAGGCTTCGGCCCGCTGCGCCAGACGTATCGCCAACCTGCCAATAAATGCCCTGACGGTGTCCCTCCGCGAAATAGGCGCGGCAGAAACTCTCTGCACGCGCCCCAAGGTCAGCTGAAATCTCAGCGATTGAAACATGCCTCGTCATTGCGCCGCGCCACCCACAGCTTCGCGGCAGATGATCGGCGTGCCACCCAAGCACCGCTGGTGTCGCTTGCGTTGAAGGCGCTTTCCATTGCTTCCCGGATTTTGTCTCCGGTCAGTCCTTTCAGCTCTTTTGGGACAGCACACCACACTCAAATGCGAAGTTGCTGCATATCAAACTTCTATCAAGCCGCTTCAAAAAAGCCGAACGGCAGCTTCACAGTCACAAGATCATGGTTGGTTCAGTTGTTCCTCGAGAGCCCCAATCGATGCCAAGATTGCATCGAAGGATGGAGCCTCACCAAAGATCATCGCTTCGGTGTTTTTGTAGTCACCGACCAAGCGTGCGGCCATGTCTTCAGGTGGCGCGAGGGAAAATGTCCCAGGCTCAGCCGTGGCGAGGTTGAAATCAGGACGGTTAAAAAATGTCTTCGCATGGGCCACACAATCCCGACCAAGCTCAAGGTCCGCCACAGCGCGTTTGCCCGTTTCAGTTTCCAACATGCAATGCAGATCGTAGTAGTGGCGCGAGATGCGCTGACCGTCCTGCTTCAGCTCACCGCGTGTATCGAACCAGTTCCGTAGCCCGTGCAAGATGACGACCTTGTCCCAAAAGGTGCGCTCTGCATCAATCGTTCGAACGTCCGGGACATCAAGATCGATGTCGTCCAAATCATCCGAGATGTAGGGGCGGATCAGCTGCGGGCTGTTGGGATCGAGGGCTGATTTCGCACCAGATTCAATTTTGACAGCCGCTTGAACATATCCCGTGTCGGAGCCGTCGACCCGTGGGTACCAGACAAGCAGCGTCTGTCCAGTGCCATCATCAGGATCGATTTCAATCCGACCCTCGCCGCCTGTGTCCTCGGCGATCAGCTGGGATAACGCCTCAAGAAGCGGCCCCGTAATATAAGCTTGGCAGTCGTTCTGGATCGCCTCGATCGCAGCTTTGCGTTTCTTGTTCGACAGCGCAGCCAATACCTCTGGCGTGGCCTCATGACCAAGATCATCACGGAACACTGTGACGTCAATGTCTTCGGAAAACCGATCAATCAAACTGTAGGCCTTTGAAAGGGATGTCCCGCCTTTAAACAGAAGCCGCGGGCCACCGTCAGGAAGCCGATGATAGAGCGCATTAAGCGTCCAGCAGACCCAGAAGTCTTTCTCGACATTGATTAGCGGTGCGCCAAGCCTGTTTGCGGTAGTAAGAAACAGATCAGCACGATCTGCTACACTAGCAGCAATGATCTTTTGGAAACCTTCCCTGCTCATCCCTGATCTCCCTCGCCCGCATCAAATAATGGCCCCCGCAAAATATGCTGCATCCAGATCGGCATGGCTGAAAAGCCGCTCTTCAAATCATCCAAGAGAGCCGAACCTGTGTCCTTATCGGCAAGCTGACGCCTGACAGTTTTGCGAACAACGCCCTCTTCAACATCATTCGACATGACATCATGAAGCCAGTGCAAGGCCTGCACCAGATACATGCCAGGCCGCCCCGCCCAATACAGCCGACTTGGGGCCGCATGTTTGAAGACGATCTTTTGATTGCCCAGGGTGATCGGCTTGAGCCGCGCATCGACCAGCACTTCTATTTTGGCGGGCACTGCGTTGGTAAGACCAAGCGTGTTTGCTGCCGTCATGCCGTCGACCAGCCAGCGAACCTGATCACGTCGCGCGATTGCATCGATGACGGCCCGGTAGTCTGGGACGGTAGATTTACCCGTCAGCGCATTCTGGGCTGGCTTGTCATAGAGACCGCGCTCAATCCGGCGCAACTGGCCAGACGTCACCATGCGCTGCAGCGCTTTGTCGACAGCTGCCCGACTCCCGATGTCGGCAAAATCGGCCGGTGTCCACACTCGGCGCGGCGCTTCATCTATGCGCGCGCGGAGGCGATCTGGCAGTGTTCTGGGTTGCATGTCATCTGTCATGTCCAAAATATGCCACAAGTTTCGGACGAAAGCGAGTCCGAAGAATGCTGCGTATTTCGGACATCATATTTCACGCAAGGTCGAAATCTCGCCTCTGCACGCATTAAGCCAGACCGCCGAAGCGGTCTGG
>DQCL01000075.1:0-1411 GCA_003533975.1 Octadecabacter sp.
CTCGTGCTCAGGGGCGTCCGCCAGCTCATCCATGCCTTGCTTGGTGTGGCTTTGCTCAGTGGCCTGGGTATCCGCTTTGAGCCCTCTTTGCTGCGTTTCTGCATCGCGGCTAAAGTCTGCTATGCTTATTTATTGCAGTGAAACGCATCTTTTGATCATCATATTTTCGATAAACCTTCATACCTCGAGGCAAATCTCTTTCATGGTCCCGCCATGCGCAAAAAGAGAGGCTGTTTTTAGGGTTAAATGTTGCTAGGTCTGCCGCCAAAAGGACCTGTGCCATGACTTCACCTCTGACTGTCGCTTCTGATCTTGTTCACGCAATTGCGGAGTTTGCGGATGCATCTGCCATGTCAGATCAGGGCTGCACGATCAGCTATTCAAGGCTTGGGCAATTTGTTAAAAGCCTTAGTACCCATCTGGACACACCGCAAATCGTTGGCGTTTTTGGCTCCCCCGGCGTTGCCATGGCGGCAAGCGCGGTGGCCTGTGTAATCCATGGGCGACCTTTCGTGCATTTGGATCCGGCCATGCCGCAAATGGTGCTGCACAACATCATTTCAGAACTGAACGTCAGCTTGGTCATCACATGTCAAACCGCAGCCACGGGTCATCTGCCCCGCGACTGCACGACATTGGATGCCACTGCCCTTTTGAGTAACACGCCCAATTCGCCTAAACCCTTAAAAGCGAACAACGTTCTTGCGGATGACCCGATCTATCTGGTGGCAACCTCCGGCACGACAGGGCGGCCAAAATGCATTCCAGTATCACAAGACGCGGCCTACCTATCCTATGACTGGCGTGACGCATTTACCCCCTATGACACCGGCATGCGCGTGGGTATTTACGTTTTTGCCATATGGGAAATGTTTCGCCCGCTGCGCAAAGGTGCCGAACTGTGGTTTCCCGATGCCAGCACCTTGTTTTCGCCGGGTGAATTGGCTGATTTTCTGATCGAACACCGCATTGATGAAATGCTATTCACACCATCCTTTTACGACACATTCCTATCCGCATTAGACAGCGACAAGGCCGCGGCATTGCCCCTAAGCCGCGTTATTTTGAACGGTGAAGTTGTGAGCGATGATCTGATCACCACCTCATTAAACAAACTTCCAAATGCGGCACTTTGGAACCTCTATAGCATCTGCGAAACCCACGATGTGTGCATGTCACACCTAACCGAAGTGGTCGGGGATGCACCTGCGTCTGTTGGCATCCCGATGAAACATCTACGCGCCATTATTCTGGACGAGACGGATGTGCCATGCCCAACGGGAACCTCTGGCCAACTGCATTTCGAAGGGCCCAGAATGCTTGGGCGCGGATACATCAACCGCCCCGAAGAAACCCGTTTGCGGTTTCGGGAGTTGACGATAGATGGGCAAGAAACGCGGCTCTACGACAC
>DQCL01000075.1:1416-2248 GCA_003533975.1 Octadecabacter sp.
GGTGATCAGGCGTGGGTCAACGACACAGGTGCCCTTCATATCGAAGGACGTATTGCCCATATGCTCAAACTGCGCGGGTTCTCTATCCAAACGCGCGACCTAACGGATACGATGCGTGACAGTCTTGCGTTTTCCAGCGCGGCCCCTTGGGTGGCGGAGGTCGGCACGCGCGGGCAAAGCTTGATCTTCTATTTTGCCGCCGATGCGACCCATGCGCAGACCAACGCAGNNNTCGCTGGGGCTTAAGCGCAGGCATCAATCGGATGCCAGCAGAGCTGGCCACCAAATTGCGGGCCGTGTTGCCAGCCTATTGCGTACCCGCGTTCCTTGTTCAGATGGATGCGCTGCCCCTTCATCCCGTATCAGGAAAAGCCGATATGCGGGCCTTACCACCGGTGAAGGACGAGGCAGATACACCAGATGCTTCTGAAGACGCGGTTATCGCCGCCGCCGCAATCGCAATGGGATGCGCTGCGTCGCAAATTGATCCATCGCTGAATTTTCATGACCAGGGTGGCGATTCCTTGATGTGCGTGACCCTGATGTTGGAGCTGGAAAAAACCTATGGTCGCCCAATCGACTTTGAATTGGCGATGAACGTGCCCCTTCACCGTCTGGACCAGTTGATGACGCAAGAGGCCGACACACCCGCGCCAACCGACGACTTTGACCGCCCCGGCATCTTGGTAACCGGTGCCACCGGTTTCTTGGGTGGTCACGTCTTCGCCCAAGCCGCAAACAACCTCCCGGTGGGGCAGGTTGTCTATTGCCTCGTGCGCGACAAAAATCGTGGTGCCCGTGATCGGCTTGACGAAGTGGCCTTGGCCAATGG
>DQCL01000075.1:2352-2816 GCA_003533975.1 Octadecabacter sp.
GCAATGGTGAACCTCGCCATCGGTCGCGAGGAAATGTTGGACTGGTCAGCGCGTGGCATGACCACAGTGTTAAACTTCTGCGCGGCAGCACATGCTGATCTGCGTTTCACATCGTCCAGCGCGGTGTTCCCTGATCGCGGCGGCCCTTGGCCAGAAGCACCTGCACACGTGTGGGAGGGATGCACGGGTTACGGTGCCGCAAAAATCGCGGCTGAAGTTGCGATACAAAACTCGGAAGTTCCGGCAGCAATTGTGCGGCTTCCGTCGCTTTATGACCTGAACACACCAAACCCGCGCGACATTTACGAGATCATCTTACAGGCGTCTTTGCGTGCAGGTCACATGCCGCAGTCGCTTGAATTCCCAATGACTGACGTGACCGCTGCTGCTGCTTTCCTACTTGGCCCTGTAACGGGGCCCAATGCCCCGATTTACAACCTGATGACGGATACGCACATCGCGCC
>DQCL01000075.1:2843-4005 GCA_003533975.1 Octadecabacter sp.
CCCGACACCTTGCAAGCGGACGCGACATTCACCAATGCAGCCGCACGCGACGCTTGGGAACAAATGTCGGATCGTCCGTACGAAGATATCAGCGACGCAAAAGCACTGCTATCGCGCCGCGCACAGACCTACCAAAGCGATCCCGCGTTGATCTGAAAGTCTTCCATCGTCAACGCGCGGGCCGCGTCACTCACCAAAAATGCGGCAAGTTCAGCAACCTCGTCCGGTTGGACAAGCTGGTTCTGCGGGTTGGACTTGGCATATTCGGCGCGGACCTCTTCCAAAGTCTGATCATTTGCAGCCATATCAGCGTCAATGAAGCGCCTTAACATCTCGGTCTCGACCCAAGTTGGGCTGATCGACACACAGGTAACCCCATGCGCAGCACCTTCCAAACTAACACAACGGCCTAAACCCAAAAGCCCCGCCTTAGACGCGCAATAGGCCGCGTTATTCGCCATTCCGTTATGGGCGGCGACAGACGCGATGTTCACAATCCTACCCCAGCCCTTGCGCTTCATGTGCGGCATCGCGGCCCGGATCGTGCGGAACGAACCGCTGAGGTTTGTATCAATGTGGTCATCCCAAATCTGGTCAGGATGATCGATAACCGCCGCCTCTTCATAAACACCAGCCGCATTTACCAGTATATCAACTCCGCCATACGCTTCAGCGACATTGCCAACAAAGGCATCCACACTCTCGCTTGACCTAACATCAAGCGCCGCCGCGTGAATGCCAACATGCTCAGCACCAAGAATTTTGCGAACGTGGGCCTCATCGCCCGCGCTACGTGCGCCAACTACAACAGTTGTACCATCGCGCGCCAGCCTGCGTGCGATGGCAAGTCCCATTCCTGATAGCCCACCTGTTACGATTGCCGTTTTCTTGTCAGTTGTCATGCTTCTGTGTCCAAGTAGAAAGTTATTGTCGTCGGGTAAGCTAAATCGGCAGCGGTTGCACTGTCTATCGTCAGAGTTTTTGGGTCCAAAGGCGGCCTAAACCAAGAGAGCGTTTGGCTCATCTGGTTGCTTTGATTATGCGGCGCGTTGTCTGCGATGCAAGCGTCGCGTTTCGAGTGTCTTTCGTTTGATCCTTTCCCGTTGTTTTAGAATGGCTTTGTCACGTCCGAAGTAGACGTCGGACGGCGTGACGTTGTTCA
>DQCL01000190.1:0-753 GCA_003533975.1 Octadecabacter sp.
TACGCGGACCCAATGACAATCAAAAGGTGGGGTGGAACTTTACGGATGCTCCAAGTCATGGTCTTCTAGTCCCATATTAGGAGATCAAAATGATTGTTGAATTCGCCTTAAGCCTTTCCCTTACGCTCCCGAACGCTGGTCCGGCGGTTACGCCGGTCGAATTCGTTGAACCCGTTCAGCAGGTCATCACCTATCCCCCCGAGGCTGTTCTTAACCAGATATCTGGTGTGCCGCTTCCCGATGGGACGATGCAGGTGTTTGAAAACGGGTTCCTCGCCGAGGATTTGTATTTTGGCGCCTTCGCCATCACCAAAGACTTCGGTTATGGATATGTGACCGGTTCAAATTCAATCGAAGCAGCGCGTGACGTCGCCCTGCAAGAATGTCTCAAGCACGCGCCGGTGTGCATGATCTATGCTGAGCTTCTGCCAATCGGATATGCCCCGCTTCTCCAAGGACAGGTTAGTCTGTCACCAGAGGTGGCTCATCACTACAATAATCCGGACCCTAGCTGGGGCAATTATCGTGCAATAGCCGTCAGCGAGGACGGCGCGTATTCAGCGGTTTGGAACTACGGCTCCCCGCGCGAAGCATCTGAGGTCGCAATGAGCGACTGTGAAGGCTACAGGATAGATGAGTTCCCGAACTTGAGAGACATGCCCTGTGTCTTACTTCCGTTCAAATAGGTCGATTGGGGCCAACCGTTTCACGGTCTTGGCCCCACCGATTTACAGGATGCGACGCGCGATAACC
>DQCL01000190.1:763-5119 GCA_003533975.1 Octadecabacter sp.
GCCTTCAAAGATGTTCAGGATACGGGCGTCACACAAGATACGGCTGACCTTGTATTCCAACGCAAAGCCGTTGCCGCCGTGGATCTGCAATGCGTTATCTGCAGCAGCCCAAGCAACCCGCGCGCCAAGCAGTTTCGCCATGCCCGCTTCAACGTCACAACGGCGCCCTTCATCCTTCTCAAACGCACTGAAATACGTCAGCTGACGCGCAACCATGATCTCGACGGCCATCATCGCCAACTTGTTGGCCACGCGCGGGAAGTCGATCAGTGACTTTCCGAACTGTTTGCGGTCTTGGGCATATTGCATCCCAACATCCAGCGCGGAACAGGCAACGCCAATCGCGCGTGCAGCGGTCTGAATACGAGCAGACTCAAACGTCTCCATCAACTGTTTGAACCCCTTGCCCTCGATTCCACCAAGCAGGTTCTCGCCCTTCACCTTAAAGCCATCAAACGCGAGTTCGTATTCCTTCATGCCGCGATAGCCGAGAACCTCGATCTCGCCGCCAGTCATCCCTTCGGTCGGGAACGGATTGGCGTCGTCACCCGGCGTCTTTTCGGCAAGGAACATCGACAAGCCTTTGTAATCGCTCGTGTTTGGGTCCGTGCGGGCCAGCAAGGTCATGACATGTGTGCGGCTCGCATGGGTGATCCACGTTTTGTTGCCGGTGACGGTGTAGTCATCGCCATCTTTTACGGCGCGCGTGCGCAGGCTACCAAGGTCGGACCCGGTATTTGGCTCTGTGAAAACGGCCGTTGGCAGCTTTTCACCGCTCGCCAAAGCGGGTAGCCACTTTTGCTTCTGCTCATCAGTGCCGCCCGCGATGATAAGTTCAGCGGCAATCTCAGAGCGTGTCCCAAGTGAACCAACACCGATATAGCCGCGCGACAGCTCTTCCGAGACCACGCACATAGACGCTTTTGACAGACCAAAACCGCCGTATTCTTCAGGAATCGTCAGGCCGAACACGCCCATTTCGGCCAACTCGTCGATCACCTCCATCGGGATAAATTCATCCTTAAGGTGCCATTCGTGGGCAAACGGCTCGACCTTTTCGGCCGCATAGCGGTGGAACTGGTCGCGGATCATTTCGAGTTCTTCATCAAGACCCGTTGTGCCGACCGACACCTCGGCGCTGCGTTCCTGCATCAACGCAACAAGACGCAAACGTGCAGCTTGGGTGTTGCCGCCTTGTGTCAGCGTTTGAACCGCAGGCACCATCATTTCGCGCATCTGCTCTTGCGTCAGTCCGATGTCATGCAGGCGCAAAATCTCGCCTTGGTTCATCGGGATGCCGCCGTAAATCTGCCAGAGGTACTCCCCGAACGCGATTTGGTGGATCAGCTGGTCAACTTCGCCAAACTTGCCATCTGCGTTCAGCTTTTCAGCCCAGTTCTGCATCTGCGCCAACGCTTCAACATAGGTCGCAAGCCATGCCAACCCGTGGGCCGCGGTTTGCTCTGCTTCAACCAACGCGCCGGACGCACGCCCATCAACCATCACTTTTTCACGAACACAGTCTTTCGCGGTTTCAAGGAGCGCACGAAGCGGCGCGATTGCTTCGCCGGTCGTTGAAAGCAGGTCGTCTAAGATAGGGGATACGTTTTGATCTTGTCCATCACGGGGCATTGTCGACTCCTTGAGTGTGCGGTTGCAGAAATACCGTCTTCGCAGGTGCAGCGCAATAATAATTCACAAGAAACTTGGGCCGCGAACGAAAATGACCAAGCGGAATTGTAGTGCGGGCAACTACAAGGCAGTGTACTTCAGGCTTATGGAACAGGTATTGGGCTTAGAAAGCCTTCTTTCACTGGTGTTTGTGCTGATCGTCGCTGTTTTTGCAGGGCTGGTAAAGGGTGTTGTCGGTTTTGCTATGCCGATGATTCTGATTTCAGGGCTGACCTTGATTATACCGCCCGAACACGCCTTGGCCGCGCTTATACTTCCAACCTTGCTCACCAATACGTGGCAGGCCTTGCGCCAAGGCATCAAAAGCGCGGTTCGTTCGGTTGTTGAATTCCGTTGGTTCTTACTCAGCGGGTTGGTGTTGCTGGTGTTAAGTGCCCAACTCGTCCGCGTTTTGGATCCCCGTGTTCTATACGGTTTGATTGGCGGCCCCGTTGTACTGTTCTCAATCACTCAGTTGGCGGGCTGGAAACCAAAGCTCGAAGCCAGATCAGTTCGTCTTGACGTGGCGATCGGCAGCTTTTCGGGTTTCATCGGCGGGCTGTCCGGCGTTTGGGGGCCACCGACAGTGGCCTATCTAACGGCCACAAACACCCCCAAGCAGGACCAAATGCGCGCGCAGGGCGTCATCTATGGTTTAGGGGCCGTCGCATTGGCAGGTGCGCATCTTCAGACGGGTGTTTTACGTGCTGAAACCTTGCCTTTGACACTGGTTATTCTGCCGTGTGCATTTTTAGGGCTGTGGCTCGGCTTTCGGGTTCAAGACCGGATTCCACAAACGGCTTTCCGCCGTGCAACCCTCATTGTGTTGACCATCGCAGGCCTCAATCTGATGCGCCGCGCGGTGCTGGGTTAACCGATCAGGTCAAGGTAGCCGCAAACGCCCGCCAGTTCCGGCAATGCGCTGGGTGGGACGACGTGAAATGTCGTTTCATACAATGTAATGCCGCCATAAGTGGCCGACATTGTCCATGCGCCCAAAGCCAATTCATACCCGTAGTCGAACTGGTAGAACGTGATATTGGGTACATCACGAGAGCCAACAACCGTTGTAAAGCTTTGTTGCGTCGCGCCGCTCCCTTCAAACGGCGGATGTGTGACCGTCATGAGAACACCGTCTTGCCCAAGATCTGAAGCAAGGCCGGACCGCACGCCAAAACCAATCCCCAAGACCCCCGGAACAAGGCGTTCAGTGCTCACAAATTGTGGGGCCTCTTCGACGACGTGTGTGGTTCCAGCCAAGGTGTCTGGCGCCAATCGGACGCGTCCCCCCTCTTGGGCGCACAAGACGCCCGCCTCAAAAAGCTCGATCATCGGCGAAACAAACTCGTCCTCAGCGGCAGATGCACAAACGCCCCAAGCAATGCTCAGGGCGCTTATGATAAATGTAGATTGCACTTTCATGCAGCCAATCTAGCCGATTGCAGCAGCTTTAACATCCTCATCAATGAACGGGATATACTGCTCAAAGTTACTGGCGAACATATCAACCAGCTTGGCAGCCTGCGCGTCATAGTCTGCGCCATCGGCCCATGTGTCGCGTGGGTTCAGCAGAACGTCATCCACGCCATCACAGGCAACAGGTACATCAAACCCAAAGTTTGCATCCTTGCGGAACTGGCCTTCGACCAAAGTACCGTTCAGTGCAGACGTCAGCAAAGCACGGGTCGCCTTGATCGGCATGCGGTTGCCTGTGCCATAAGCACCACCGGTCCAACCGGTGTTTACCAGCCAACACGTCGCACCATGCGTCGCGATCTTGGAGCGCAGCAGGTTGCCGTACACTTCAGGGCGACGCGGCATGAATGGCGCGCCGAAACAGGTGGAAAACGTTGGCTCAGGCTCGGTTACGCCACGCTCTGTGCCGGCAACCTTGGACGTGAAGCCGCTCAGGAAGTGATACATCGCCTGCGCTGGGCTGAGACGTGCGATTGGAGGGAGCACACCGAAGGCATCACAGGTCAGCATGATGATGTTCTTTGGGTGACCGCCAAGCGCAGTTTCAGACGCATTGGAGATGTAATTGAGCGGGTAAGCACAGCGCATGTTCGCCGTCAGGCTGTCGTCTTCAAAGTCGAGTTCCAGCGTTTCAGGGTCAAACACCATGTTTTCAATAACAGTGCCCGGCATCTGGGTTGTGGCGTAGATTTCGGGCTCTGCTTCAGGGTTCAGACCGATGGTCTTGGCATAACAGCCCCCCTCAAAGTTAAAGATACCGCGATCTGACCAACCATGCTCATCGTCGCCGATAAGTGTGCGGTTCGGGTCAGCGGACAGTGTTGTTTTACCAGTGCCAGACAGACCAAAGAACACAGCGCTATCGACAGGGTTGTCTTTGGCGTGGTTGGCAGAGCAATGCATCGGCATGATGTCTTTTTCAGGCAGCAAGTAGTTGAGCAGCGTGAAGATCGATTTCTTATTCTCGCCTGCATATTCCGTGCCAGCGATCAGGATGATTTTGCGATCAAAGTTCATCGTGATGACTGTTTCAGAACGGCAGCCGTGGCGCTCTGGGTCCGCAAGGAAGCTCGGGCAATTGATGACGGTCCAGTCCGGTGTGAACGCCGGAAGCTCGGACGCCTCAGGGCGGCGCATCAAGTGACGGATGAACAGACCATGCCACGCCATTTCAGTAACGAAGCGAACGTCCAGACGGTGTGCTGGGTC
>DQCL01000179.1 GCA_003533975.1 Octadecabacter sp.
GCAAAGCTGACCAGCAACGCGATCCAAAGCCCGTGATTGGCCGCGAGAGGCATCAAGGCAAGTGCGGCAGCAAAATAGATCGCCGTTGAAAGCGCCATCATATTGCGCATGTCGCGGGTACGTGTTGCGCCGATAAAGATACCATCCAGCATAAACGGTGCCGCCGAAATCAGCGGCGTGAGCGCCATATAGATGAGGTAGTCACGCGCTGCGGTACGGACATCAGGCGCGGTTGTCATGGCATCAATTATCAGCCCGCCCGCCAACAAGAACGCAAGTGACAGCAACGCGCCTGTGCCAAAGCACCATTTGGACACCATCATTGCGGCACGGCGGAACGCAGCGCGGTTACGCGCACCCAACGCCTGCCCGACGAAGGATTCAGCAGCAAAGGCGAACCCGTCCATTGCGTAAGCGGTGATCGAAAGGAACTGCAACAGGATGTGGTTGGCAGCCAGCCGCGTGTCTCCGTAGCGGGCACCAAAGAACAGGAAAGACATGAAGATCGCCTGCAAAAACAGCGAGCGCACAAGGATGTCGGCGTTCACAGACGCAAAGCGTTTCAGCTTCGTTGGGTCAAACAGGCGGGCGCGATCTTTCCAAGGGGCGGCATTAAACGCATCGCGGCAGTACCAAATCCCAAGGGCGCACCCCGAAACTTCAGCGATGACCGTCGCGCCCGCCACGCCCTGAACACCCCAGCCAAAGACTGGTACGAACAGTAAGTCTAGCGTGATGTTGAGGCCGTTCATCACCAGTTGGATCACAAGAATGTCGCGCGTGCGCTCTGCTGCAACAAGCCAGCCTGTAATTGCAAAAGTTGAGATGAGAAACGGAGCCGACCAGACACGGATGGACATATAGCTGCGTGCAAGGGTTTCGACCTCAAAACTGGCGGGCGACATCCAAAATCCAACCGTAAACAGCGGGTGCTGTAGGGCTATTATCGAAATCCCGCCAAGGACGGCGATGCCCAGCGCACGGATGAGGATGGCGGCATGTTCCGCGCTATCCCCTGCCCCAATTGCTTGTGCCGCGAACCCAGTGGTCCCCATCCGCAAGAACCCGAAAATCCAATAAAGCGCCGTGAGTATGATTGCACCTATGCCGACCGCGCCGATTGGTGCAGCCTCGCCGAGTTGCCCGACGACACCTGTGTCCACCAATCCTAAGATCGGAATGGTGATATTGGCCAACACCACAGGTACTGCAATATGCAGAATGCGGCGATGGGTAAGGTCAGCCACTGCGTGCCATCACGTGTTCTGGTCGATTTCTGGCATCAGGAAATGCCCTGTCGCTTGTGCAAAAAGCCGTGTGCGGTTGTCCTGCCATGCTTCAACATGCACGGATGCATAGCGGCGCCCAGAACGATTTACGGTTGCGCGGGCATACGCATCACGGGGCAGCCCCGTGCGCAAATAATCGACAGTGAAGTCGATGGTCTTGGGCAGGCGTATCTTGGCGACATCCTCTCCCGCTTCCATGCGGTTCCACATCATTGCCCAACTGAGTTCAACGATCGCGGTGGTTTCAAGGAAGGCGGCCGTTGCACCGCCGTGCAATGCAGGCAACATTGGGTTGCCGATCATCATGTCTAAGTAGGGCATAATACCCGTGAGCTCGTCGCCGCGACGATCAAACTTGAAACCCATAAACTGGATGTAAGGCACGCCCGCTAAAAGCGACTGCAAAGCAGTATCGCGGCGTTGCTTAATCACCTGGACCGTCTCTGGGCGCTTCATGATTTGCCCCTTTTGGGGGCCTGGATGGTGAAGGCACCCGTCGCCGTCGCAACAGGGCGCGAAGAATCGGCATCCATCGCTGTCGCACGCACAAAGGCAACAGAACGTGTCACATGATAACATTCGGCCCGCGCGGTGATCATGTCACCGGGTTTGGCCGAGCGCATATAGTCGATCCGAAGATCAAGCGTCGCTGTGCCAATGGGCTGGCTGTCATGCACCATAACAGAGGCCCCGGCACAGGTATCCAGCAGCGCAGATACCGCGCCGCCATGAATTACGCCCGTTTCAGGATCACCGACAAGACGTAGGTCATAGGGCATGGTGATGGTTGCGCGGCCGCCCCCGATTTCGGTCAATTCCATGCCCAATGCGTGGGCGTGGGGTATTACAGCGATAAACTGCTTGGCTATCTTGATTTGGAGTTCATTGTTCATACCCCGTTTGAACCCTGCTGTGCAGTTGTGCACAAGCCCCAATTCACATCAACACAGCCCGTTGCCCCAGCCGCGGCAGGGGCGTAGAGTTAGATAAAGTAAGGGAGTATCCTCATGACTGAGCCGCGTCTTAGTTTCAAAGAAATGTGCGCCAAGTATGATGTGACCCCGCGCACGTTGCGTTATTATGAGTATATTGAACTGCTTTCGCCGGAGCGCGTTGGCCGCTCGCGATATTATGGCGCGAAGGAACTCGCGCGGATGACGCTGATTTTGCGTGGGCGTAAATTCGGTTTTCCGCTTGAGGACATCCGCCAATGGCTGATGATCTATGAACATGAGGGCACAGAAGCGCAGATGAAAGCTTGGGTTGAACAGGCAGATCGCCAGATGGCAGGGTTGGCTGAGCAACGCACGCAGCTCGATGACACGATGCAAGAGCTCAAAATTCTTAGGGACGAAACCGCCAAATCCCTTGGTTAGAATTGCTCTTCTGGCTCTGTGCGTAGCATTTCCAGCAGCGTACATGCATCACTCCACCTGCTGATTTCATCCACCGCACCGATACCCTAATCGTCGACGGGCGGGTCGAAACGAGGGCCACTATTGTTATAGGAGGCCCATCGAGCCACCGATCGGGATGGAGTTCGACCTTTCAGACGGGAAAACGGTCACAATGACATTGCAACTAAACGCAGGGTTGTAATGTGATCACCCTATCGGGCGGGCGCGCAGGCATGAAGGCAGGCGATAAAATCTACACCCCATAACCCCTAAAAATAAGGTCACGGGGGAAATTTCCGTCAGTTTTCCCAATTAGAAAATTACTCAAACCCATGCAATTTCTTTCCTGACGTTTCGTAAACTCCGGTTTGACGCGGCGTTACGTTTACGTTCACGTCACCAATGCTTGTAAGGTGAGGGTCAAATACCTCATCTCACGGTCATCCAAACCGCCTTGAGGAAAATGACAATGACGGATCAAACCATGACCATTCGCCAGATGTGCGAAGATTTTGAAGTTACCCCGCGAACGCTTCGTTTCTACGAAGCGAAGGAACTTCTTTTCCCGAAACGTGAAGGGCAAAAACGACTGTATGGCAAACGTGACCGTGCACGTCTGAAATTGATCCTACGCGGCAAGCGCTTTGGCTTCTCCCTGGAAGAGATTCGCCAATTGCTGGACCTTTACTACATGGACGACAGCCAAGTGACGCAGCTACGCGAGACCTACGTTCTAGCGCAAACGCATCTCGAAGGCATGGAAGCCCAACGCGCTGAACTCGACGAAGCCATCGCTGAGCTTAAGACCCAAATGGATTGGGGTGCTGCGCGATTGGCAAATCTAGAACCCAAGCAGGCGATGGCAATCTAGCCCCGCCTTCCAAACACGAAGAGAGACCTTATGCCAATCTATAACGCCCCGACCAAGGACATGCAGTTCATCCTTCATAATGTTTTGAAGGTCTCAGAGCAGGACATCAACGGGTATGAGGAACTGGACCGTGATTTTACGGGCGCAGTTCTGGAAGAAGCCGGCAAAGTAGCGACCGAAGTTTTATTGCCTCTGAATACCGTTGGCGACACCGAAGGGTGTGTATTGGAAAACGGTGCTGTGCGTACGCCAAAGGGTTTCTTGGAAGCCTTCCAGCAGATGAAAGACGGCGGCTGGACCGCAATGGATTGCGACCCTGAATACGGCGGCCAAGGCCTGCCCTACGTTATGCACACCGCAGCACAGGAAACGCTGGTCAGCGCAAACATGGCGTTTCAGATGTACCAAGGCCTGACGCATGGTGCCTATAGCGCGATCCACGTGCACGGTTCTGACGAGCAAAAAGCGAAATTCCTGCCCAAGATGGTCACATGCGAATGGACCGGCACCATGAAC
>DQCL01000069.1 GCA_003533975.1 Octadecabacter sp.
GTCGAAGACCGAATACTGTTTGTACGCAGAGATAATCCCGATGGGCAGGGCGATCAGTACGCCAACGACATAGGCAAGGCCAACAACCATAAGTGTCTGAGGTAAGCGTTCAATGATTGTGTCCATCACCGGCGCGCGTGTCTGCCAAGAGATCAGGCGGGCTTCGTCGGGGGCTGAGATCCAGTCGACGGATTGCGATAGGTAATACACCGGTTCGCTCCAGATCATCTGTTTCAGCCACAGCAAGTAACGGATGTGAACCGGTTCACCTAAACCTAATGATTGGCGGATTTGCTCGCGCACTTCTGGTGGGATCGTCAGCGGTAACTGCGCAGTCGGATCACCCGGAGCCATGTCCAGCAGAAGAAAAATGATCAACGAGATGAAGATCAATGTCGGGATCGCCGTCAGCAAACGCCGGAATGTGTAGGTCAGCATATATTACCTCGGGCGCAACGCAGGGGAAGGGGGCGGGTGGTCATGGATCATCCTTGGATCGTTGTGCACGTCGCGGCAAGGTCAGCCCCATCCGCAAACAACAGTCGTGCAAGGGTGCTTTGCGTATCGCGTGCAATTGTCAGCCGGAACGGATCAGGCGCGGTTGTGGTGCGATAGGTCGTCAATGAGACGGGGCCAGAAGAGGTGCTTGCCGACGTGTGTTCCACGAACTCCCGCTCCAATTGTGAATCTACGAAATCGACCAAAACGCCGGCTGGTGTTTCGTTGCGGACGTTGAAATCTATCCCGTCGGTGGTGCAAGCCAGAAAGGATGGACCGTCGGCGCTGGTCTGTGCTTGAGGCGGGGTCACGCAAGCGGCGAGCGCAATTAGGCCAAACACCGCAATCGCGCGCAGAGGGTGTTTGAGACACGAATGGGATGCAGCCCAGTCTAACCCACTGCAAAACCTACCGCGCGGCGCGATACGAATTTTGCACAAGGACATTTTAAGCTGCATGACATTCAGGTCCAAAGAAACGGGAACGGGAGGGCCGATCCGGCCCTCCCTTTTTGTATTTAGATTACTCGGCGCGGTACCATTCAGCGATGTTCCACAGCTCGGAATCCCAGTCGGAAATCTTCACGCCGCCCAGTGTGTTGGCATGTGCAGATACGCCGCCACGGTGAACGAGTGGGATGATGGTATACGACTGCATCAGCATGTCGTTCATCTGCTTGACAACCTCAGCGCGAGCTTCAATTCCAGCTGTCGCGGCCAATTCAATCGCGAGGGCATCGTATGCAGGGTCACAGAAACGCTGCATGTTTGACCCTTGCCACTGGCTTTCAGGGCTTGGCCATTCTTTACAGGTCCAGTTCGCCATGTACGCTTCAGGGTCAACACCCGCGAAGTTGTTTGTGTACATTTCAACGTCCGCGAAGAACTTTTGGAACGTATCAGGTGATGCTGGATCGCCACCAAAGAACACAGACGCATCGATGTTGCGCAGGTCAGCCTGAATGCCAATCTCGCTCCACCACTGCTTGATCAGTGCTTGCGCATCCTGACGAACAGCGTTTGTGGATGTCTGGTAGGACACGACAAGTGGTGTGCCTTCGAATTCACGAATGCCGTCGCCGTCTGTGTCAACGATGCCAGCTTCATCAAGCATAGCATTCGCGCCAGCAACGTCTTGTGTCAGACACGCGTCGTTTGCAGTGGATGCATAAATTGCCGGAGCAGGCAGCACGTTACAAGTTGCTTGTCCACCAGCACCGTAGCCGATTTCAACCAACAGACCGCGGTCGATCGCCATGGACATCGCTTGTCCAATTGTGCGGTTGGTCAGGAACGGGTGTGGCCCGCCAGCTTCGGTCGCACGTGCATCACCCAGATCAGCAGACGGGTTCGTCTGGTTCAGGTGCAGGCGTTCAACGGAAGTCCCGAACGCAGTGACAACCGTACCGATGCCAGCAGATTCCATGTCCGCTAGAACAGTTGGGTCAATCTGGAGGTTCCAAGCGTAGTCAAATTCGCCGGTTTCCAAAACAGAACGCGCTGCAGATGCAGCATCACCGCCGCCTTTGAACAGAACGGTTTCAAACGCTGGCTGTCCGTCGACGCGGAAGTTTTCGTTGGCTGTGAACTGAACCACATCGTTGGCTTTAAAGTCGGTTACGACAAATGGGCCTGTCCCGATTGGGCCGAAGTTGGCGTCAACACATGTTGGCGCAGCAGCACCAAGACAATCGGCAAATTGTGCCGCTTGGATGATCGGAGATTCCGATCCGACAAGTGCTGTGTATGGGAACGGCTTAGGTGCGTCGAACGTGATTTTGATTGTCTGATCATCGACAGCTTCAACTGATTCAACACCGTCAAAGTAAGATGCCTGTGCGCAACCACCACCTTCAGCGGTACAGTACTGCCATGTAAACACAGCATCATTTGCGGTCAAAGGCGTGCCATCGGACCACATTACGCCGTCCTGCAATGTCCACGTGATGGATGTCAGGTCTTCAGAAACACCGCCGTTTTCAACGGTTGGAATGTCAGCAGCAAGCCAAGCAACCAGTTCACCGTCGTTGGTAAAACGGCCGAGGGATTCCAGCACCAAGCTGGCGGATTCGACTTCTTTTGTGCCGCCTGACAGATACGGGTTTAACGTGGATGGCGCTTGCCAATAGATGATGTTGAGTTGACCGTCGCGGCCACGCTCGCCTTCGTGGCCGTCAGCAAGCGCTGCCGTGCCACAGGCCACCAGTGCGGTGGCGCCCATTAGGGCTGATAGTTTTTTCATGAACTCTCTCCTAGTTGGTTTTCGTATGTGTATTGCTCAGGCTCTGTTGGTCTGATGCCTCGGATGCCGCCGTTTGTTCAGCGGGCGTTGTCACGTCGTTGTAGTGGTGGCAGGCAACAAAACGGCCTGGCAACACTTCTCGGTATTCGGGTTCGACTTGCTGGCAAACGTCCATCACCGCTGGGCAACGTGTGCAAAAGTTGCACCCTTTTGGCGGGTTGGACGGGGAGGGGACATCACCTGTAAGGATGGTGCGTTCCATTTTGTCGTGCAATTCGGGGTCTGGTTCTGGCACCGCTGATAGCAACGCCTTTGTGTAGGGGTGTAGCGGTTCGGCGTATAATGCCTCGCGCGGGGCGAGTTCGACGATTTTGCCTAGGTACATCACGGCCACGCGCGTCGCGATATGGCGCACCATCGACAGATCGTGGCTGATGAACAAATAGGTCAAACCATATTCACGCTGCAGGTCTTCGAGCAGGTTCACAACCTGCGCTTGGATCGACACGTCCAGCGCTGCAATCGGTTCATCGCAAACGATAAACTTTGGATTCAACGCCAGCGCCCGCGCAATGCCTATACGCTGACGTTGACCACCGGAAAACGCGTGCGGATAGCGGCCTGCGAATTTCCTGTTCAAACCGACCTGATCCATCAGCGCCAAGACTTTCTCACGTTTGTCGGCTTTGGATAGCGAGGTGTGCTCGTCCAGCGGTTCTTGAATAATCGCTTGAACAGTCATGCGCGGGTTTAGCGAGGCCTGTGGGTCTTG
>DQCL01000339.1 GCA_003533975.1 Octadecabacter sp.
TAACCGAACGCGGTGCTGGCGGTGAAACGCCAGCGCCTGCGTCAGCTAAAGTACCGGCGTCCGCCCATACGCGGCGAGAGCGTTCGCACATTGGGTCTATTGACCGCTGGTATCTACAACCGCTTTGCGCAGGGCCGTTTAGAATACAAAAAGGGCGGGGATGTCCCCGCCCTTTTGTTTTTCCAGATGACGGATTCTTAAACGACGAACTGCGCACCGTTTGCAGAAATCGTTGACCCGTTGATGAACCCTGAATCGTCTGATGCGAGGAATGCTACGCAACGTGCAATTTCTTCTGGCTCACCCAGACGGCCAACAGGAATCTGTGGAATGATCACTTCGTTCAAGACCTTTTCAGGGATAGCACGGACCATTTCGGTGCCGATGTAGCCCGGGCAAACAGCGTTGGCTGTGATGCCAGCGCGGGCGCCTTCTTGCGCCAAGGATTTCACGATTCCAAGGTCGCCGGCCTTCGTCGCAGCATAGTTCACTTGCGCAAACTGCCCCTTCTGACCGTTAATCGAAGAGATCACGATTACGCGGCCAAACTTACGTTCGCGCATACCAGGCCAGATCGGGTGGACCGTGTTGAAAACACCCGTGAGGTTCGTGTCGATGACTTCGTTCCACTGCTCAGGTGTCATTTTGTGGAACGGTGCGTCGCGGGTAATACCAGCGTTTGCAACGACAACTTCAATCGGGCCCAGGTCTGCTTCGACCTGTGCAAGACCCGCTTTTGAGCTTTCGTAATCCGCAACATTCCACTTGTATGTCTTAATCCCCGTAGCTTCGGTGAATTTAGAAGCCGCTTCATCGTTGCCGGCATAGGTCGCCGCAACGGTGTAACCGTCAGCCTGTAGTTTCTTAGAAATGGCTTCGCCGATGCCGCGCGAGCCGCCAGTAACGAGTGCAACACGTCCCATGGTATTCTCCTTCAAGGAATCTGTTCGGTAATGTTGTTACCTGTAAGTTAACCGCAGCGCAATAATATTACGCTGCGGTTGCAAGATAAATTAAGGGCGCTCAACACACAGCGCAACACCCATGCCACCACCGATGCACAAGGTCGCAAGACCCTTCTTTGCATCGCGGCGCTTCATTTCGAACAACAGCGTATTCAAAACACGACAGCCAGACGCACCGATCGGGTGTCCAATTGCGATCGCGCCGCCGTTGACGTTTACGATGGCCGGATCCCAACCCATGTCCTTGTTCACGGCACAGGCTTGTGCGGCGAAGGCTTCGTTCGCTTCGACAAGGTCGAGGTCATCAACCGACCAACCTGCTTTGTCCAATGCCTTACGTGATGCATAGATCGGGCCAACACCCATGATGGACGGGTCCAGACCAGCCGTTGCGTAAGATGCGATGCGCGCCAGAGGCTCAATACCGCGCTTTTCAGCTTCGTCAGCGGACATCAACAATGTCCCCGCAGCACCATCGTTCAGGCCTGATGCGTTGGCGGCTGTTACGGTGCCGTCTTTAGTGAACGCAGGGCGCATCTTCTGCATAGTTTCAATCGTCGCGCCGTGGCGAATGTATTCGTCCTGATCTACGACGATGTCACCCTTACGGGTCTTGATTGTGAAGGCTGCGATCTCGTCAGCGAACTTGCCGGCCTTCTGCGCCGCTTCCGCTTTGTTTTGGGACCCAACTGCAAATTCATCCTGCATGTCGCGGGAAATCTGCCATTGCTCGGCGACGTTTTCAGCTGTTTGACCCATGTGGTACTGGTTGAATGCATCCCAGAGGCCGTCCTTGATCATCGTATCAATGAGCTTCATATCACCCATCTTTTGACCAGCGCGCATCGCTTGGGCGTGGGGGGACATTGTCATATTTTCCTGACCGCCAGCCGCAACGATAGACGCATCGCCGAGCATGATATGCTGGGCGCCCAGCGCAACCGCACGAAGGCCGGAACCACAAACTTGGTTCAACGACCAAGCGGATCCTTCCTTGGCGAAACCTGCATTGATATGTGCTTGGCGCGCCGGGTTTTGCCCCTGACCCGCTGTCAGCACCTGACCGAGGATCGTTTCGGAAACCTCAGAAGGATCAACACCTGCCCGCGCAGCAACCTCGGTAAGAACGGCTGCGCCCAAATCATGAGCTGGAGTGTTGGCGAATGCGCCACCAAAGCTGCCCACGGCTGTGCGGGCTGCTGATGCGATAACTACGTTGGTCATTGAAGGTGTTCCCTATAATTCCGGCAATAAGCGACGGTGCAATAAGGCATATCGAAACATGAGAGTTACACTTTGCCCACCGCCGCCGTCAGCCTTGCATATGACGTAGCGGCAATTTTCGCAACGGCGTCACAGCGTCCACATCGCCGCACCGCAGCAACGTGCATGATGTTGAACGCTAAAAAGAAAACTTCGGGACACCAAAGTGGTATCCCTGAACGCAATCCACACCTACTGAAATCAGGAAGTCCGCCTCGGCCTGTGATTCGACACTTTCAGCGACGGCGTACATCTCAAATTGATGCGCGACAGTAATGAGCGCTTCAGCCAGGACCTGATTGTCCGGGTCTTGATCAATGTTGCGCGTGAAGTGGCCGTCGACTTTCACGAGATCAAAGAAGAAATCTTTGAGGTGCCGGAATGCAGTCAGCCCTGCGCCGAAATCATCCAATGCAAACGCCAAACCATGTGGCTGCATTTCTTCCATGAAACGGATTACGACCTCCGGCAATTGCATCGCGCTATTTTCCGAAATCTCGAGAATCATACGCTCTGCGTTTACCGTTCCGCTCGCCAACTCGTCCTCAAGAACCCGTCGCCACGCCGCATCCCCGAGTGACCGCGCCGATACGTTCACTGAAAGGCGTCGGTCGGGATGATGTCTGAGAAGCTGAAACGCGAGCCTCAGGCTCGCGGCATCAATGTCACGTCCAAGACTGGTTTCCTCAATTTGCCCCATGAACTGGGCCGCGGGAATAACCCGGCCCGTTTCGTCCATCACACGGATCAAACATTCATGGAACGCGATCGGGAATCCGGCGGCCGTTGTCCGCACTGGTTGCAATGCGAGTTGGCAATTGTTCGTCGCGAGCGCAGTCCGCACCATCGACAACACATCCCGGTCGCGCACACTGATGGCATATTCCAACGGATCACGCGGCGTTTGATCGTCCCACGCGTTGCTAGATTTTTTCAGTCCCATTCCAACATCCCTTCCCCACCCCAATCGCACACACATCTTTAAGGGCTGGTAAAGGTGGCGCATTTGAATTCAATTGGCTGCATATTCTCGGAGGACACGATGTCAGAACGTTGCGGCTGGGCCGGATTAGAACCTATCTATACGGACTACCACGACACCGAATGGGGCGTGCCGGAATGGGACGGCCGTGCACTCTGGGAGAAGCTCATCCTTGACGGGTTTCAAGCGGGCCTTAGCTGGATCACGATCTTGAAAAAGCGCGATAATTTCCGTGAAGCCTTCGCGGGCTTTGACCCCGAAATCATCGCAACATGGGGAGAAAAGGACGTTGAGCGGCTGCTGCAAAATGAAGGCATCATCCGCCACCGCGGAAAAATTCAAGCAACGATTGGAAACGCGCAAGCGTATTTGAAAATCGACGACTTCTCGGCAATGTGCTGGTCTTATGTAGATGGCGTGCCACTTCAAACGAACCGAAAGACGTTATCGGACGTTCCCGGGTTCACCGAAATCTCTACGCAATTTTCCAAAGACTTAAAGAAAATGGGTTTCAAATTCTGCGGCCCGACAATCGTCTATGCGTGGATGCAGGCCTGCGGATTGGTTAATGACCACCTGACAAGTTGCCCACAGCACGAACCGTGCAAGGCACTGGCCTCACCACCGCGATAAGGCGTCTTCGTCTTCATCTTTTGAGGCGACCCAGTCTGCACCGTCCGAGGTGATTTCTTTCTTCCAGAACGGCGCGCGGGATTTGAGGTAGTCCATCAAAAATTCCGCCGCCTCAAACGCATCCTTGCGATGTTTTGAGGCCGTAGCGACCATCATGATGACCTCACCGACTTCAAGTCGCCCAAAACGGTGAATAACCAACGCATCCGCAAGCGCCCAACGCTGCATCGCATCCGCACGAATGGCCGTAAGCGCCTTTTCGGTCATGCCCTCGTAGTGCTCAATTTCCATGCCAGACAACCCGCCCGTCACATCGCGTACGACCCCCGTAAAACTGACGATCGCACCCGCGCCCGCCGCGGTGTTGGAAAACGCGTTAAGCTCCGCGCCAGCGTCGAACGCCTCTGCCTGAACGCGGATCATCCTCCAGTCATCGGTGGAAAAAACGCCACTTCCCGAACGCCCGAAAGGGGTGCGTCAAATTCTGCCAGTTCTTGATCAAGGGCGACGCGCAAAGCTGACGTATCCGCAAAGGCCGCATCGTAACGTTCCTCACGTGCACGCAATTCAGCGACCAGATCGTTCACCGTCGCAGCGGATGTCTCAATCTCCTCGCGGGGCACCCCGATACGCTCTCGCACCCAAGCAAAATAGAGAACCTGCATCACTCCTCCTTTAGATACGGCATGGCCTTGCGCAGATAATCGGCGCCGGTGATGACCGTCAGCACCATGGCGATCCATAGCAATGTGATACCAATCCACCATGAATAGTTCATTCCATTCAGTTTCCACATCACGCCGCCCTCATCAGGAATATCGCCCACCCGGATGCCGTCAAATGTCGCCTGATCCATGCCTTCAATCGACATATTGAAATAGGTCTCGAATGCGCCTGTCGAAAACAACACTGCAATCGCGGTCATCTGCGCAGCGGTCTTCCATTTGGCAAGCGGCGTCACCTTCAGAGTACCAGCCGTGTCCCCCAAAAACTCGCGCAAACCGGACACAAATGTTTCCCGAAACATAATCAACGTGGCGGGCAGCAGTATCCAAGGGTTCATTCCTGAAAAACCGCAGATCACCAGCAGCGCAATAACCACCATCGCTTTGTCGGCGATCGGGTCAAGCATCGCGCCAAACTTGGTTTGCTGGTTCCACGCACGGGCAAGATAGCCGTCCACCCAATCGGTCGTTGCGGCCACAACAAATAAGATCAACGCAAACCAATCTGCGTAAGGGCGCGCAAAATACAAAAACATGATCGCCACACCAGGGGCAGCCAGCAAACGCAAGAGCGTCAAAATATTAGGGATATTCCAAACCATGAAGTCTATCTAAGCCCTTTCCAATTCACACGCCACTCCTTGACTTCTTTTGTTTCTAAAACCTCGGGGGAGTCCGCAGGACTGGGGGCTGGCCCCCATTGATCGGATTTGCGCAGCAAATTCGATCTCACCCTTTCTCATGAAAGTACCCATAAATCGTCTCGGCGATGCTGTCCGAAATTCCCTCCACCGCTTTGAGGTCAGCGAGCGCAGCACGCCCCACGGCCTTGGCGGAACCGAAATGCTGAAGCAAAGCGCGTTTGCGTTTCGCGCCGACGCCTTGCACATCATCAAGCGGTGTCGCCCCGATCGCCTTTGATCGCTTCGCGCGGTGGGTGCCAATTGCAAATCGGTGCGCTTCATCGCGCATTCGTTGAACGAAATACAAAACCGGATCATTGCGTTGCAACGCAAAGACAGGCTTACCCGTGCGGTAAAACTCTTCTTTGCCGTGGTCACGATCCACACCCTTGGCGACGCCGACCATGGGCACATCGCCAACGCCCAACTCAGACATGATTTCGCGAACGGCACTGACCTGCCCAGCGCCGCCATCAATCAAAAGTAACCCCGGCCATGTGCCCAGCTCACGATCAGGATCCTCTTTCAACAACCGCTTGAAACGCCGCGTGAGCACCTCTTTCATCATCCCGAAGTCATCCCCCGGAGTGAGGTCTTCGCCTTTGATGTTGAACTTACGGTATTGGTTTTTGTCGAAACCTTCAGGCCCCGCAACAATCATTGCCCCGACGGCGAACGCCCCCTGAATGTGGGAGTTGTCGTAAACCTCAACCCGCTGCGGCACTTCAGCAAGGTCAAACGCATCCTTAAGTCCCCGTAGCAAGCGTCCTTGCGTCGCGGTTTCAGACATCTTGCGGCCCAGGCTTTCACGGGCATTACGCGCGGCATTGCTGACCAACTCAGCCTTCTCACCCCGTTGCGGCACGATCACTTCAACTTTGCGGCCGGCTTTTTCGGCCAATGCCTCAGTCACCAAATCCTCGTCGTCCAGCCCGTGGGAAAGCAGTAGCATGCGAGGCGGTTCGCGGTCGGAATAGAACTGCCCGACAAACGCCTGCATGACCTCGCTTGCATCTTCATCACCAGACACACGCGGGTAATAGTCTTTGTTGCCCCAGTTCTGATTGGCGCGGATGAAGAACACCTGCACACACGCCTGCCCGCCATCACGGTGCAGCGCAATCACATCGGCCTCAGTCACACCACGTGGATTAATGCCTTGCGACGTCTGCACTTGGGTCAGTGCCTTGATACGGTCCCGCAGGGCGGCCGCGCGTTCAAACTCCATTTCCTCTGACGCTTGGTTCATCCGCTCGGCAAGGCTCTCCTGCATCTCGGTGGACTTGCCTGACAAGAACCGTTCCGCGTCTTTCACCAGCTGTTTGTAGTCGTCTTGGGAAACCTTGCCGACACACGGCGCGGAACAGCGTTTGATCTGGTACTGCAAACACGGGCGCGTTCGGCTTTCGTAGTCACTGTCACTACAGTTGCGCAGCAAGAACGCGCGCTGCAACGTGTTGAGTGTACGGTTCACCGCCCCCGCGGACGCGAAGGGGCCATAATAGTTGCCCTTCTTCTTTTTCGCGCCACGGTGCTTTTCGATGCGTGGAAAGTCGTGATCGCCAGAGATCAAAATATTCGGGAATGACTTATCGTCGCGAAGCAGCACGTTGTATTTCGGCTTAAGCTGCTTGATGAGGTTTTGTTCCAACAGCAACGCTTCGGTTTCCGTGTTGGTTGTCAGGAACATCATTGATGCAGTGTGCGATATCATCGTCGCGATCCGCGCCGAATGCCCCGCTGGACGCGCGTAGTTGCTGACACGGTTCTTCAGATTGCGGGCTTTACCGACGTACAAGACCCGGCTTTCGCTATCGAGCATTCGATACACACCGGGAGAGCTGTCCAACATGCGCAGATAGCCCTGAATGACGTCATGTCCGGTCTGAATGTCACTGGTTTCGCTGCTCATATCCCTAACCTATGATTCTCGTGTCGAGCTGCAATGCCAAAGCACCCCTTGCAAGGCGAAACATACCCACGGAATCTGTGGATAACCTCGTGGGTAAATCCGCCTGACGTTGAAAAGTTCTTTGTTTTCTTAGCCCTTAGTTAGATTGCCCGTTTTTTGGGCGATCTCATAGGTAATTGAAATAAAACAGTAATTATTTTTAACCGTGGCAAATGGCTGAAAACATTAAAGAAAAGTAAACCATTTATGACACTTCAAAGAGGCAGTGCACAAGTTGTCGCTGCGTCAATCAAATGGCGTCACTCAACTCCAAGAATGTCCTGCGTTTTCCAGCCAATATGTTGGCCGCCGTCGACACATAACAACTGCCCGGTAACTGCTGGCGCATCAAGAAAGTAGCCGAGCGCCGCAGTGATGTCAGACGGGTTCGCACCGCGTTTCAAAACCGTGTTGCTGCGTTGCCCCTTAAAGTGGGCATCAGATTGACGCGTGCCTTGCAGCGTCGGCCCCGGCCCAATTGCATTCACCCGCACGTGTGGCGCGAGCCCCATTGCAGCCGTCTGTGTAAACGCCCAAAGCCCCATCTTAGCGAGAGTATAGGTCATGAACTCCGGCGTTAACTTGCGGACGCGCTGGTCGAGCATATTGACGATAAGGGCGTTTGCGATGCTTTCCCCGTTCTCGTCTACTCCGGCTGCGGGCGCTTGCTGTGCCAACGCTTGGGTCAAGACAAACGGCGCGCGCAGGTTGGAACCCATGTGCCGGTCCCAACTGTCTTTGGTCGCGGTTTCAACGGTGTCATATTCAAAAATGGAAGCGTTGTTCACCAAAACGCTAATCGGCTGCCCAAGCTGCTTTGCTGCCTCAGGTAGCAGGGCACTTGTTTGGGCTTCATCCAGAAGGTCAGCTTGCAGTGCGACGGACGTCCCACCGCACGCGGCCGCCACGTTCTCAGCGCCCTCAGCGCTGGAATTGTAGTGCACAGCCACATCATAGCCGCGCTGCGCGAGGTACAGCGCCATCGCCTTACCAAGCCGTGTACCACCGCCTGTGACCAGCGCAGCAGGCATCAAAGCACCGCGAACAAATAGGAAAGGTAAAGCGCTGTCAGGACGATGCCCCAAATACGCGTCAGATCCAGCTTTAAGAACACAAACGGGATGAGCATGAGGGTCGCGCCCAGCATGATCCAGAAATCACGTTCGAAGAAAATCTCTTTCACTGGAATTGGCCCGACAAGCGACGCGACACCGATGATACCAAGCAGGTTGAACATGTTTGAACCAATAACGTTTCCAAGCGCTACATCCGCCTGCCGACGCAATGCCGCCATAACCGTTGTCGCAAGCTCTGGAAGGGATGTGCCTATCGCGACGAGCGTCAGGCCAATGACTGCGTCCGAAATTCCGTAATCGCGTGCAATATTGGATGCGCCTTCGACCAAAAGGTTCGCACCAAGTGGAAGGCCGATCAAACCTAGCCCAAGGAACAGAAGGATTTTGGACCACGGAAGATCGGGGTCTGCGCCCTCTAGATCTTCCAGCTCATCTTCTTCGTCTGTCTTGCATTCTTTGCGGTGACGCTGGGCAGCCATCGCCGCAGTGATCAGCATCGCAGCGAGTGCGGCCAGCAACACAACCCCCGCAATCCAATCAAAAACGCCACGATACGCTAACGCAATGAACAGCAACGAGCCACCAAGCATCTGTAAATAGCTATTGCGCGTGTCACAGCCGCTTGTGTGCATTGTGGCCATCATCGCAGGCACACCAAGAACCAGTAAAACGTTGGCCGTATTTGAGCCAACCACATTGCCGAGCGCCAAGTCTGGCACGCCATCAACGATCGCTTGGATCGCGATAAGCAATTCTGGCGCAGACGTGCCGAAAGCAACAACTGTAAGCGAGACGATCAAGGCGGGCACACCAAGTCGCAGCGACATATTCACTGCGCCTTTCACAAGGCTATCACCTGCTAATAGCAGCAGAACCAATCCAACAATCGTAAAGGCCCAGTCCGTAAGGGGACCAGCGGGAATAGAAAGCCAATCGAGCATTTATTTGCGTTCCTTGCAGGTACAGGGTTTGCCGAAAGTGAACTTCCCGCAGGACCGGCACTTCGCGTTCGTCAATCGCTTCATACCCGGCACCGTGAGCTTGCCAAACATCGCAAGCACCCCCATGCCGACAAGAAAGAGTGAGACAATTTTAAAGATCATTTAAAGTCCAAACCGCGCATAAGCTGCACGTTCCTCAATGCCAGCAACCGCGTCATCCACGATCTGCATCCCGAAACGCGACAAAAACGGTTTCTTCTGGCCGAAACGCCGGAACTTCACCTTGTCACCAAAGCGGTCCTTCATTGTTGGCACGAGGTGGCCAACATGGTCAGCCAAACCAACGTCGATAGATTTTTCACCGACCCAAATGTCACCGGTAAACAGATCTTGATCTGCAAGTTTCCCTGCACGGCGCGCATTTACGTGGTCTTTGAAGAAGTCGTGCATGTCTTCAAGCAGCCCCTTTAGGCGCTTCACGTCTGCAGGCTTTTCAGCCAGAAACGGGTCGAGCATGCTTTTGGACTTACCCGCGGTATAAACACGCCGCTCTGCCCCGATTTTTTCCATCGTACCCGTCAGGCCAAAGCCAGCGGAGATCACACCGATGGACCCAACAATAGACCCGCGATCAACGTAAATTTCATCCGCTGCTGTCGCGAGCCAATAGCCACCTGATGCGGCGACATCTTCGACGAAGGCAAAAACGGGAATATCATTCTCATCCGCGAGCCGACGAATACGTGCTGCGATCAGTGATGATTGCACAGGCGACCCGCCCGGAGAGCTGATTTCCAGTGCCACCGCTGCAGGCTTACTGCGAAACGCCTTTTCGATGGAATCTGCAAGACTACGGTCGTTCAACGAACGGCCCGAAGCAGCAATCGTCCCCTGCAGGCGAACAACGGCCACATGCGGGTCTGATTTGATGAAGGGTATCCAGCGTTTCATGTCGTCCATTTAGGCCGCATACCAGCTAGAAACAAGGCCACCCGTCATTGGCGAATACGCCAGCCCGTGCGGAATATCCACGCGATGATGCCCAAACAGACGCAAGTGAACAGCGCGATCGCAAACAGGCTTAGCCCGATAGACACGTCTGCGGTGCCAAAGAACGACCAGCGAAAGCCGGAAATCAGGTAAACAACCGGATTGAACATCGTGATTGTCTGCCAGATCGGTGGCAGCATCGTGACGGAATAAAACGAGCCGCCAAGGAACACCAAAGGCGTAATGATGAGCAGTGGGATCAACTGGAGTTGTTCGAAATTGCCCGCCCAAATACCGATGATAAAACCAAGCAAGCTGAACGAAAGACACGTCAGCGTTAGAAACGCGATCATCGCGATGGGGTGCTCAATAGTGAAATCAACGAACAGGAAAGACGTCGCGAGGATCACCAAACCGATGAACATCGCCTTCGTTGCGGCTGCACCCACGTACCCAACCGTAATCTCGAAAAAGCTGACGGGGGCCGATAATAGTTCGTAAATCGTGCCGGTAAATTTTGGGAAGTAGATGCCAAACGATGCGTTGCTTGTCGCTTGTGTCATCACGGATAGCATGACCAACCCCGGCACAATGAACGCGCCGTACCCCACACCCTCGACGCTTTCGATGCGCGAGCCGATGGCAGTTCCGAAAACAACGAAGTAGAGCGACGTGGAAATGACCGGGCTAATGAAGCTCTGCGTTAGCGTGCGGAAAAATCGTGCCATCTCAAATATATAGATCGTCTTCATTGCTTGGAAGTTCATGCTGCGCCCTCCTTATCAGCCACGAGGGACACGAAGATTTCTTCCAATGATGACTGCCGCGTTTGCAGGTCTGTCATCTTTAGACCTGCCTTTTGCAAGTCTGCCAGCAAACTGGTGATACCGGTGCGATCCGTCTTGGTGTCGTAAGAGTAAAGCAAACCTTCGCCCTCAATCGTGAGGTCATAACCAGACAGTCCTTTCGGAATACTGGAAATCGGTTCAGCCAAATCGACCTTCAGGGTCTTCTGCCCCATACGGGCCATAAGGTCTGCTTTGTCCTCAACCAGCAAAATTTCACCGCTTGCGATCACGCCAATCCGATCAGCAATCGCTTCGGCTTCTTCAATGTAGTGGGTCGTAAGAATGATCGTCACACCGTCTTCCTTGAGCTGCGCGACGACATTCCACATGTCCTTACGCAACTCGACATCGACGCCCGCTGTAGGTTCATCAAGGAACAGAACGCGCGGTTCATGCGCAAGCGCCTTAGCGATCAACACGCGCCGCTTCATACCGCCTGACAACGTCATGACTTTCGCGTCTTTCTTGTCCCACAATGACAGCGATTTCAGCACGGTTTCCAGGTAGGCATCATTCGGGGCTTTCCCGAACAGCCCGCGTGAGAAACGCACGGTGTTGATGACCTTCTCGAACGGTTCAAGGTTGATTTCTTGCGGCACCAAACCGACAAGATTTCGCGCCGCGCGAAACGCGGTGACATTGTCATGTCCGCCAATGTTAATCGTACCACTCGTAGCACGTGTTATACCGCAAATACTTGAAATTATAGTTGTTTTACCTGCCCCGTTCGGCCCAAGAAGCGCAATGATTTCGCCTTGCTTGATGTCCAGATCAACGGACTTCAGCGCCTCAAAGCCGCCTTCATATGTCTTGGTAAGGCTGCGCACCTCAACGATATTTTTCATGTGATGAATCCTTTGATCGGCACACTAGTTTGCAGAAAGGTAAAGGGAAAGCCGGACTGCCGTTGGTATACGCAAAGCAGTCAGGCCTTCTCGATCCATTCTGCAACGCGAAGTTTCTGTAACCGCGCAAAAACAGTGCGTTGGTCAGTCATGATTTCAGAAAGCATGGAATATGCGAGCGGGTAGATCGCCTCGTCTTGCCTTGCCATAAGTGACAATCGCGCCAGCATATTTCGATCCATGTCACCACGTTCAACCGAGTAGGGTTTCATGTCAAATGCGATGGCGTAGCGTTCTTTACGCGCAACAGTTGGAAACGGTAATTCACTCCGTTGGCCGGACAGCCGCCGTTCACTTTCGTGCAATTTAATGCTGTCGAAAAGGATCGACAGTCCCATTCCAACGGCACGTTGCTCCAGCGTTTCGCCACAATCCCCAAACGTCGTCGCTGCCGAAACTTTCCAACGCAGGCTCAGTTCATGTGCTAGAACGTCGCCCTTTTCGGTCCAGAGCCTTAAGAACAGCTTCAGGGCCTCTGGCGGGGGATCATTGCGTCGCAACATCGTCACAAGCATCGAGTGCAGGAGTAAGATTTCGCTGCGCCCCTCGAACTCACTCTGAAATTCCGCGTACCGCCGCTCGATGCTGGCTCGCTTTAGTGTTTCATAGTCAACTTCAGGCGCAGGCACGACTTTCGTTACGATTGTATCAAGATCGCAATCCACTGCAGGGAGGTACTTCATCGGATTAGCGAATGGCCGTCTAGACCTTTCAAACCGCTGTTGGAAAGGTAAAGCACCGCCGAGGTAAACGTCGTCAGACTCCATGTTTTCTCTCCGGCTGCCTTTGCGTGGACGCGGATTAGGCCACGGTTCTACGAGCGCCGCAAGACACTCAAAAAATTGGGTTAACGGCTGTTAGATTGACCCGGCTTCAACCAAAAAGTTTTGCGCGCTACACATAGCAGCATCATCGGAGGCGAGGAACACGACCATCCGCGCAACATAGATCGGGTCAATCGGGTCTGGCAGCACTTGTCTGTCGACTTGCTTGGCCAGTGCTTCTGGCGTGACCCAAAGGTCTTTTTGCCGTTCTGTCATGATCCAACCTGGAACAACGGTGTTTACACGAATGCGGTGTTCACCCAGATCGCGCGCCATTGTGCGCGTTAATCCATGTACGGCTGATTTGGAGGTCGCGTAGGCCGGAAAACCGCCGCCCGCTTCCCACCAAGAATTAGACCCGATGTTGATGATGGACCCCGCCCCTGCCTTGATCATCTCCGGCGCGACGGCTTGGATTGCAAAAAACATGTGGCGTAGATTGGTGTGAAAACGTTCATCCCAATATTCCGGCGTCACGTCTTTCCAGTCATGGCGGTCATCGCGCGCGGCGTTGTTAACCAAAACCTGTGCAGGTCCGACTTTACCGACCAGTTCGGCAAAGGCAGCCTTCAGCCCGTCGATGTCACGCAGATCGCACGTGGCAAATACGACATCACCGTCAACGGCATCCACCAAGGCCTTTGACGCATCAGCGTTCAGATCGACAAAGCCAACCTTCGCACCTTGGGCGGCGAAGCTGCGGACCGTGTCGGCCCCGATACCGGACGCGCCGCCAGTGACGAAAACGGTCTTACCCTTTAGCGAAGGGTAGCTTGCAAACTTCGGATCGCTCATGCATCCCGCTCCATGATCCATTCGACTTCCGGCGCGACCACAAAGCGCCATTTGCGCAGCGGACCGGCCATTACATTCAAGTAATACATCTCAAATCCGTAGGGCGCACCACATGGATGGTGACCGCGCGGTACAAGTACAACGTCACCATCAGCAACGGCCATCGTTTCGTCGAGATCACCATTATCTGTATAAACACGTTGAATTCCGAACCCGCTCGCAGGGTTCAAGCGGTGGTAATAGGTTTCTTCAAGCTGCGTGATGCGCGGATAGTCATCCTCATCATGACGATGGCTCGGGAACGAGGACCAATGACCCGCGGGTGTAAACACTTCCGTCACCAATAGGCTATCGCAATAGTCCTCATTCTCCATCGCAATGTTGTTGATGTAGCGGGTGTTGGTGCCCTTGCCGCGTTCGGTCAAAGTAATGCCATCCGGCCCAATTCGACGCGCCTGATGGCCAGACATCCCAGGGGCGGAACAGACCGCAATCTTACAGTCCGTCGTGGCAGTTGCAGACCAGTCCGACCCGTCTGGCAGATAAAGGCAATGTGGCGGTGACTTTTCAAAGACATTCATCCGGTCGCCGAGAACACCCCAGTCTTCACCCGCGCCGCTGATCTGTGCCTTGCCTTCGACCATCACAAGAATAACTTCGCGACCAGTCGTAACGTCGGCAACAGTTTCGCCTTCCTTAAGGCTGTGAAGCGCAAAGCCAACATAGGTCCAACCGGCGTCTTGCGGCGTGATGTTGTGAACGGCCCCGTGTTCGCCCACAGGTTTTCTAAGTAGGTTGTGCATCTCATCCCTCACCATGTTGCTCGTCGAGACGACGTACAGTTTCAGAGGTCTTTGTCTTCTTGGGCCACAGCGTCCCAGTCGGCGGTTGCAAATCGCCAACCGGCGATTGCGCCCATTCCGACAAATATAAACCCCCAAAAGATCGCGCCTGTGGACAGCTCAAAAATCCCCCAAAGGACGGCCACCGCAACAACCGTGATGCGCCGCCAGACCGGTAGGAAGAACGGAACATCAACGTCAAACATGCTGCGGCGCGCCAATTTATGCTGCGCCTTCGAATTCGGCGCCCGTCTTTGCGCCCGTGATATAGGACACGACGTCTTCGCCGTTTGTGTCTTCTACCCGCAGGTTCGCAACCATGCGCCCGCGTCGGAACACAATGATCCGGTCCACCAGATCAAACACCTGCCGCATGTTGTGGCTGACAAGGATCAGGCTTTCGCCCTGTTCTTTCAACGTGCGGATGATGTTTTCGACTTGCGCAGTTTCCTGCACACCCAACGCTGCTGTCGGTTCGTCCATGATCGTTAGCTTGGATGCGAACGTCGCCGTGCGTGCAATCGCGACACACTGGCGCTGTCCACCAGACATATTGGCAATGGTATTCCTGATGTTAGGAATCTTAACGCCCGTCTTCACCAGACCCGCCATCGTATCATCGCGCATCGCTTTGTAATCTAGCCGACGAAACGGGCCAAGCCAGTTCCATTTGGTCTTCTCACGACCCAAGAATAGGTTGTCTGGCACGTTCAAATCATCCGCCAGTGCAAGCGTTTGGAACACGGTTTCGATACCTGCTTCACGCGCATCTAGTGGCCCTGCAAAGCTGACTTCTTCCTTGTCAAACACAACGGTCCCACGGGTACGTTGTTCAACACCGGTAATCTGGCGCACAAACGTTGACTTGCCCGCTCCGTTGTCGCCCATGATCGCGACGTGTTCGCCACGCTCAAGGGTGAAGTTTGCGTCTTCTAGGGCATGCACACCACCGTAGTGTTTGGTCAGGCCTTTGGTTTCCAGAATATAATCTGACATCTTTCAGCCCTCCTTATGCCCGCGCCGCGGCGCGTTTTTGTTGCCATTGATCAAGCGCAACCGCGCCAACGATAATCATACCCAGCACCATTTCCTGATAGTATGCGCCAAGGCGCAAGAACGTGAAGCCAGATGTGATGACACCAATGATGAGCGCACCAATCACAGTACCGATGATGGACCCACGCCCACCAAACAGCGACACGCCGCCGATAACCGCCATCGCGATGGCTTCGAGTTCGTAAGACAAACCCATGCCGGACTGCGCCGTGAGGTTTTTAGATGTCAGGATCACAGCAGCCAAACCAGCCAGCGCGCCGGCAATCACATAAACCAGCAGCAAATGGCGTGGCACATTGATGCCCGACATACGCGCTGCAGCCTCGTTTGAGCCGATCGCGTAAGTGTGTTTGCCGTAGACGGTGTAGTTCATAACGAAGTGAAACAGCAGAGCAAGGCCAAGGAAGATGATCACTGGGTTCATGCCAGAGCCGATCACCGCATAAGCGTCCGTCGGGAATGACACAGGGTTACCAAGCGACCACCACTGCGCCACACCCCGTGCGAACAGCATCATACCTAGCGTCGCGATAAAGGGTGGAATGCGCGAATACGCGATCAAGAAGCCATTGATTAAACCCGCTATCATACCGACCCCAAGGCCAACCAAGACCGGGACAACGACGGGCAGATCAAGCGCCCATGCGCCAAAGATCGCCTTTGGGTTCGGGGATCCGCTCACTTCTGCAACTTGCGCAAAACTCATCGCGATCATCGCGGTGGCGCCCACCACGGACCCAGATGAAAGGTCGATACCAGCGGTAATAATGACCTGCGTAACGCCCAGCGCAATAATGCCGATAATTGCGACTTGAATAATGATGATCCGCAACCGTGCTTCGTTGAAGATACTGTCGAACCGATCGCGCGTGTCAAACAGCAAACTTTGCTGCATGAAGATCGCGCCGAGAATTTCGAAAATAATGATAATCAGGATAAGGGCAGCAAGAACGTTTAACTCGTTCGGCCACTGCCGCTTTGATTTGTCGTACGTCAGGCCACCTGTGCCTTCGCTTGAATCTGACATCTTGTCGCTTCTCCCTGATGCGTCGGTTTGGAATGCGTTTATTGACCGGGGCGCTGATGCGCCCCGGTCTTTAGAAACTCAGCAGCTTACTGCAGGAAGTCGCCAATGTTGTCTGGTGTCACCAGCTTGAACGGGATGAAGACGGTACGGTCGACTTCTTCACCATTGATCAGTGCGATCGCGGTTTCGATGGAGCCTGCGCCCTGACCTGCGAGGTCTTGGAAGACAGTGACGTCCATTTCACCCGCCTGCATGGAAAGCAGCGCATCAGACGTCGCATCAACACCGCCAACGACAACGTCGTCCATGGAAATGCCAGCAGCTTTCATCGCTTGGATCGCGCCCAATGCCATTTCATCGTTGTTGCCAAAAACAGCATCGAATGGCTCGCCAGAGGAAATCCAGTTTGTCATCAGATCGTTCGCTTCATCGCGGGACCAGTTCGCTGTCTGCTCGTCAATCAGCGTGATGAAGTTACACATATCCATGCCGATAACGTCATGGAAATCCTTGGAACGCTGAACCGCCGCTTGGTTGGACAGCTGACCCATCAGCATATACGCCGTCGCACCACCGGACTTACCAGCTGCGCGAAGGTCACGACACATCTGGAAAGCAGCCAGCGTACCGGATTCGATTTCGTTAGACGCAACGAAAGCTTGGCCATCTGGAAGCGTGTCCATGTTGACCGGCTGACGGTTTACATAAACCAAAGGAACGCCAGCAGCTGCTGCAGCGTTGGACATCGCTTCGGTTGCGTTTGTATCAACTGCGTTCACGATGATCGCGTCAACGCCAGACGCGATGAAGTTGTTGATCTGATCAAGCTGCTTGGCAACGTCGTCGGTTGCATCCTCGATCTGCAAGGATACATCGTCGTTTGCTTCGTCGAACGCTGTCATACCATTACGCATGACAGTCAGACCGTTGTCGTCAAAACGAGCAACGGAAACACCGATCTGCTGCGCCATAACGCTGGTTGTGCCCATTAGTGTTGCGAGGCCAGCGGCCAAAAGAATCTTCTTCATAGTAACTCCTCCCTAGAGTTTTCGCCAATTAGAGCGCATGGCGTTACGCATATTCGACAAACGTCGAATTCGATGATGGCCGAAAAACCGGCCAACTGGCTTGGTGGCGGCCTAGCCTTCTAAAACCTCCGCCAAATTGATTGGACGCGACTGCGCGACGGATAGGTTCGCGGCTTCTGCCATCGCAAGCGAGGCAATCCCATCCGCCAAGGTCGCAGGCATTTCTTCTCCCGAAGAAAGCGCCTCAACAAATGCGGACCACTCAGCCTCATATGCGGGCATGTAGCGTTCCAAGAAAAAGTATGTCGGCTTCGCGCTGACAACACCGTCAGCGGTTGATTTCACCACAGTGTTTTCCAGCATATTTCCGGCCTGAAGCAGTCCACCTGAACCGAGGACTTCAACGCGCTGATCATACCCATAAACAGCGCGTCGTGAGTTATTGATTACAGCAATTCGTCCATCTTCGTAGGTCATCGTGACGGTAGCTGTGTCAAAGTCGCCTGCTGCACCAATTTCAGGGTCAACCAGGCAACTGCCTGTCGCCATGATCGTTCTAGGCAAACCACCCATGATGAACTGAGCCATGTCAAAATCGTGGATCATCATGTCACGGAAAATCCCGCCGGATACCTTTATGTAACTTACAGGTGGCGGTGCTGGGTCAAACGAGGTGACCGTCAGCATTTCAGCCTTACCAATTTCACCACCATCAACAGCCGCCTTTAGTGCTGCAAAATTCGGATCAAAGCGGCGGTTAAAACCGATCATGACCGGTTTGCCATGTGCCTGAACTGCCTTTTGGCAAGCGCGCGCTCTATCAAGGCTCAGATCTACGGGCTTTTCGCAAAGCACAGCTTTGCCTGCCTTGGTCGCCGCCTCGATAAACCCTGAATGGGTGTCCGTTGATGTGGCAATCAACACTGCATCAATGGATGGGTCGGAAAGAATCTCATCGCTGGTCTGCGCCTTCGCACCATAAGCATGTGCCAGTTCTTGCGCTGCGTCAGCGACCACGTCCGCAACGGAAATCAGCCGTGAGCCTGAGTGCGCAGAGATCGCGCGCGCATGCACAACGGCAATGCGACCAGCCCCCAAAAGCCCAACGTTCAACATGAATATTTCCCAGTTCTGATTCCCGATTTCAACAGATTGCGCATTTTTGCAACCGGTTGCAAGAAGAACTTCAAACAACAGAAAACACGGACAGACAAGCCGTTGATCCGTACCGAGAATTCAAAAGCATAAATAGGGATCGCCCAGCGAGACCCGCAAACTAATACATTGTTCATGTATTAGGCGATCTCGTGACACGTTGCGATCTTCGGGTGGTTTAACGGTAGTACAAATGAGCGCATCATTTTCGACGCAGTCAGAACCCCGATTGGTGGCACGGCGGCACACCATCCTGAATGCGCATGAATGGTCTTGTCACGCTTGCGTGCGGTTGGTGATCCTTTGCTCAGCAGAATGCCGAACAAAGGATCACGGATCACATACGTTTGGCGACTTCTTCGAGCATGACCTCGGTGGCACCGCCGCCGATAGCCTGAACACGCGCATCGCGTGACATACGTTCTACCGGAGTTTCGCGCATGTAGCCCATGCCGCCGTGGAA
>DQCL01000295.1 GCA_003533975.1 Octadecabacter sp.
TGTTTGCGGGGGTGGGGCTGGCAAGCGGGGCGATGATGTTGGGGCTGCTGGTTTCGTTGCGGGGGGGATGGGGGCGTGTTGATCGAGCGCGGGTCATCACGGCGAGTACGTTGTTGCTGTACGTGGTCCCATTTTCAATAGCGTATCTGACGCTGCCGTCTGGTGTGGGCGCGTTGATCTTGTTCGGGGTCGTGCAGATTACCATGTTTGGCGGATCTTACTTGGCGGGAACCCAACCCAGCCTTCGCCAATGGGCTGGCATGGCGGTTGCGATGGCGGGGCTTGGCTGGTTGTTATGGCCGACCGAGAGCATGACGTTGAACGCAGTTGGTGTGGTGTTCATGGTGGTGTCGGGCTTTGGCTGGGGCGTGTTTTCCATGCGTGGGCGGGGCAGCAAGGACCCGCTTGGCGATATGGCGTTGAGTTTTGTCATATGCGGGCCTGTGGCGTTGGTTTTGATACTGGTTTGCGAGGGGTGGTCACTGGGTGGTGGACCCTGCGCTGTGGTGAGCGGCGCAATCAGTTCCGGTTTGGGCTATGCGCTTTGGTATCGGATTTTGCCACAAGTGGCGGCGACAACAAGTGCTGTAGCGCAGTTGAGCGTACCGGTAATCACAATCGTTGCAGGTGCCGTTTTACTGAATGAAACCATTACAATGAGCGTCGTTGTTGCGTCGACCGTCGTGCTGGGTGGGATTGCCTTGTCTGTCCTGAAACGAGCCTAGCAGTCGCGGGTTATCGCCGGTCAATCAGGCCGATCTGGTCCATGAAGGCATCCAGTTCCGATTTTGGGGCATTGAAGTGGGTTGCTTTTAGCGCGTCAAACTTAACCCGCAGCGCTTTCTTTTCGTCGCCCTTACAGTCATTCCAAGGACGCCCCTGAAGCGCCATGTGCAGCGCATAGTACCCGATGAAATGGGGGCGGCTCCCAGTTTCCAGCAACTTTGCATAGGCCGCATCTGCACCCATTTCGCGCAAGTCCTCAGCCGTCATGATGCCAGCAGCGTTGTACATCGCTTCGGATGCGAGGCCGATGTTTTTGATGGTGGAAATAGCTGCCATGCGCCCACTTTAGGTGTCAGGCAAAAAAAGGACCAGAGGGCGCGAAGCGGCGATGAGGGGTGTTCGACCGTTAGATGCTCGCGAAGTCCTTGAAGACGACGGGCTTTTGGGGGGCAGGCCTTCGGTGCGTGCCATTGGGGGATGGTTGCGGGGTCGCGGGTGCAGGTATTGGTGTGTGAGTCGGCATTGGCCGTTCCTTTGTCTGCGGTATCGTTGCCTCGTTTTGACGGGGGATCCGCCGGTCGTTCAGCCACTTGTTGGGCCATGAAATCAGCAAAGCGCGGGTTCGTGTTGAAGGGGTGGCACAAATGTGGCGCGAATGTGGCGGCGAATTCTTGTGGTGAAAATGACACGCGGTTCCGGATGGGTCGTTGAATTTCGGGGAAAAACGGGTGTCGCGTTGGGATTCACAACCTTATGTTGATCATAGGGGTGGTCACGCCACCATATATCTATAAAACAGCTACATATAGGCAATCGGTTCTACCGCAGCACCGAGGCAAATTGTTAGACATGAATGACTGTTCTGGGGGGAACGGATGACAAACAAACTCATCAAGAATTTACCGTGGATAGCGCCGACTGTGGCGATCTTGGCCGTAGGGTCGGGGTTTATGGACCGCATCAGCCTTTCGTTCGATGGCGGCACACAAGAGGCGGCGCTCGTCGCCCCTATCGACACCGTTGAAGCGGCCGAAGCAGCGATTGCCGCCGTGCAGCCAATAGAAGACCTCGTGCCTTTGGCCCCAGCCGAACCTGCAAACGTGTCAGAGCAGTTGGCGGAGTTGTTAACCGAGAGCAATGAGGTCGAAGTAACCCGCAGCTCTGGGTTCTCAATTGATACGTTGGAACAAGCACGCGATGTGGCTTTGGGCGCAGAAGCAACGACAACCACGTCTGACGCAGCCCCTGTTGGGTTAGACTTTTTCGAAGCAGCGCAAGAAAGCCTCGCCCGCGATAACCAGTGCGTGGATGAGTTGCGCATTCTGGCGTCCCAAGCACGTGTGTATTTCCCAAGCGGCGGGTTGACCGGATCATCCGAGGGGGTTGGCCAAGCACGTATTTTGGGTCTGTTGGCGCAACAATGCCCCGGCGTGACGATCCGTGTCGAAGGCCATTCCGATCCATCAGGTAACCCGATCATTAACCAACGCCTTAGCCTTGAGCGGGCCGAAGCCGTGGTTGCACGTGCGGCGGCATCCGGCGTTGACTCTCGGCTGTACGAAGCCGTTGGCCTTGGTGACGGTGTGCCGTCGTTGGTGAGCGGCCCCCAGCCATCGGCGTTTTATGATCGGCGTGTCGAATTCTCGATCGTTGAAAACGCACAGCAGGCCAGTTTCGTCGCGCCGTCGTTTCAAACACCCGGAACGCAGTTTCAGGTCGCGGCATGTGTAACGCAGCTGGAGGCGGCCGTGCAGGGGGCGTCGATTGAATACGCACCAAGCGGGATGATCGTTGAAGATGCCGATTTCGCCTTAGCGTCAGAATTGGCGAGGCTTGCTGCCAATTGCCCGCAAGCGCGTTTGCGTCTTATCGGGCAGCATTCCGACGCCGCGTTTTCTGGTGAAGACAGCGCGACGGGTCGTTTGCGCGCCGCTGTGTTGATGGCGAAACTGGTGAATGCTGGTTTCCCATCAGGGCAGCTGATCCTTGCTGCACCATCTGATTCACGCCCGAAAGATGGGTTCAGCAACAGCCGCGTTGATTTCGCAGTGATCCGCGAAGAGCTGTAGGACCTTTCAAAGTAAGTAAAAACGCCCGGCCTTTGGTCGGGCGTTTTTATTTTGGAGGTTATGCGACGCTTTAAACCGATCGCATTTGCGCCCGCGAAATGGGTGGCTGATTAATGGCGACTATGCTTTCTAAACTCCAGGCCTGTGTTCGTCGTTCAGACCTTGCGAGATAAGCCCAAGACCTTTGCCGATGTGCTGTTTTCATGGCGCAAAATCACGCCCCGACGATGTTGCACAACTGAGCGAAACCGGTGGTGGCGTTTGGCGTCCTTCTGACAAAATTCGACACTCGATTTCTCGTCAGGCCTCAAACCCCGAACCTGACAAGACGCTGACAGAGTGCGTAAGCTAAACCATAACGGGTCTCAGTTAGAGTGATGATACGGCGCGCTTCATGTGGTTTTTCAGATAAAGCGTGCAGCCCTAGAACTCGAAGCAAAGGAAACCCCATGTCTGACGAAACCAACACTGCACTGTCCCGCCGCCGTCTGCTGGCAAAGGTCGGCGCGATTGCCGTTGCCGCCTACACAGTTCCCGCACTCACAACGATGAGCATGGCGCATGCCGCAAGCGGCGCGTCCTCAAGTAGTGGCGCGTCTTCAAATAGCGGACCATCGTCCAACAGCGGACCATCGTCCAACAGTGGGCCTTCATCCAATAGCGGTCCGTCCACTTCATCCGGACCAAGCAGCTCTTCTGATGATTGTGATCCAGCGGTAATCGACACGGCGGACCCTAAGTTCTGCACGACCTAAGCCAACCGTGACCTCGCGATACATCGCGGGGTCGCCTTGGGCTGTTCCAAAGGCCCGCTTCGTAGTAGAATGAACCCATGTTGAAAGCTGCACAATCAACGGAACAGGCCATCTACTTTTCTGGTCTTGAAGCGCCCGTTCTATTGAAGAACGCAGGGGCGCTCGTCCCCGTTCTGAAACAGGCATTGCCGTCTTGGTCGTTCGCGCAGACCCGAGATGCACCGCCATCATCCCCCTGCATGACAGTAACCGGCCACGGTGACGGTACTTTCCTGTGTCAAACCAGAGATCCGGAAACCAACAAGGCGCGGCGCTGGGATGCGGTGAACGCGGTTTGCGAAATGATTGTGGCTTTGGCGTGGGAGCAAATCCAATCCAATCCTGAATGGCTTTGCCTGCACTGCGCTGCCATTGAATTCAATGGCCGTCTTGTGCTGTTTCCCAACCGACGCCGGAGCGGAAAAAGCACGTTGACCGCTGTCCTTGCGCAACGTGGGTTCACGGTCTTTTCCGACGACTTTGTGCCGATCAAAATTGGCGATGACGGCTTGATGTATGGTGTGGCCAACGAGGTAAACCCGCGCTTGCGCCTTCCCGTCGCAGAGACGTTCACTGCAGAGTTCAAGTCATGGGTGGCGGATTCAATGGCGGCGTCCAATGACCAATATGCGTATCTTGGGATCGACACCCTCGCACCACGCGGCACGTATTTACCAATAGGGGCGGTTGTCGTTTTAGACCGACAGGACACTGCCTGTGACACCGCGTTACACGCGGTTCACCCAATGGAAATACTGGACGATCTGATTACACAAAATTTCGGACGCATGGCCCATTCAGGCCGTATTCTGGCGGCAAGCAATGGCGTTGCACAAACCGCCCGAGGCCATCGCCTAAGGTATCACGCGGCTGAGGATGCTGCGGTGTATCTTGAAGACCAATTTAGGGACTGGAGCACGCCCGTTGCGCGGGTTGTTGATGCCGTATTGGGGCAAGAACCGACGGCCGATCTTCAGATCACGGAGACGGAACCCGCGCTTTTTGACCCATGCGCGACCTACACACGGGCCGCTGGCGTTTCCGAGGTGAGCATGGAAGACCAGCTCTATGTCGCGGACGGTCACGGCGTCGGTATCCAAAAGATGAATGCCGGCTCGAATTTGATATGGCGTATCCTCGAAGACCCTATGTCACTTGGAGACATCTCTGACTTGCTCTCAGCGGCATTTCCCAATCATCCGCCCGCCGAGATCACGTCTGATAGCGCAAAAACCTTGCAGCAACTCCTGCACAATCATCTGATCGTTCCTGTGCCGCCATCAGAAGGACAGTTAGGTTGACCCGCGCGAACGAAAAACTCACCCGACGGGCCGCGCTCAGGCGGCTGGGGCTTGCGGTTGGTGCTGCGTATTGCAGCCCGATGCTTACGGGAATGAGCAGTGCACTGGCGCGAAGCCCGGCGAGTTCGTCGTCTAACCCGACCCCTCCATCCGATCCAACGGCCCCGACGGCGCCTTCAACGCCAACAGCCGCGTCAGCGCCAAGTTCCCCTTCTGGCAGCGAAGATGATGGGCGCGAGGGGGGGCGTGGCGAATGCAGTGCTCCTAGCGGCAGCGAGCGCATCGAGATCAGCCGCCGCGACATGCAATTGGCAAACGAAGCTGTCGCGCAAGGAGAGGCCAAGCCATTGCGCGAGATTTTTGAGATCGTTCAAGGGCGGCATCCCGGTCGGATGATCCGCGTCGGGTTCGATACCGGTGGCGGCACCCGACAGTACTGGCTGCGGATGGTTACGCATTCTGGGTCGCTACAAACCGTTACTGTTGATGCGTTTACGGGCGCGACAATGAATGTGAGGGGCTGCTAATGCGCATTTTGGTGGTAGAAGACGAAGCGCGTATCGCGGGCCTCATTGCAGATGTGCTGGAAAGTGAAGGCTACATTGCCGAAATTTCTTCGGATGGCGAAGATGGTTGGGAAAAGGGGGGCACAGAAACCTATTCCGCCGCGATTCTAGATATCGGGCTGCCGCGCATGGATGGGATAAGTGTACTGCGTAATTGGCGCAAAGAGGGGGTGAATTTCCCCGTTATGTTGCTCAGCGCGAAAAGCAGCTGGACCGAACGCGTCGAAGGGATTGATGCGGGCGCTGACGATTACATGGTCAAACCCTTCCAGATGGAAGAACTGCTCGCGCGGTTGAGGGCGTTGCTGCGCCGTAACTCAGACCAAAAGACGACGGCGCTCAGCGTGGGTGATCTGCAACTCGACCTTTTGCAAATGCGGATTACGATGGCAGGACGGCGGATTAAGGTAACGCCGCTTGAATTCCGGCTGCTCAGTTACTTGCTTCACCATAAAGGCCAAGTCGTTGCCCAAAGCGTGTTGGCTGAAAACATCTACTTTCGCGACCAAGAACCAGACAGCAACGCTATCGAGGTCCTTGTGGGTCGGTTGCGCCGAAAATTAGGGGCCGACCTGATCAAAACCAAACGAGGTTTCGGCTACGTCATTCCAGAGGTTCAGGTTTGAAATCTTCTCTCAGTTTCCGCCTGCTTATTGCTGCAAGTGTGACGACGCTGATTGCCCTTGTCGCGACCGCCCTCGTTTTGACCAACCTTTTCCGGATCTATTTTGAGGACCGTGTCCATAGCGAGCTGGACAGTTGGGTCGTTACACTGACCAGCCAGACTAAAGTTGATATCGACGGCGCACTGGTGGTTGCAGAGCTTGGCGATCCCCGGTTTGCCCAACCGTTGAGCGGCTATTACTGGCAGGTCATCCCGGAAAACGCGGAGCCCGTGCTGTCTGCGTCATTCTGGGCGCAACCGCTTGAGGTTGGTGTGCCCGCCGAACCCGGCGTTATTACCTATTCCACTGTCACCGGTTCGGACGGCGGATCTTACCTTACGGGAAGCTGGCGGATCACGTTAGGCCAAGAGGGTGGAGAGCAAGAAATACGCATCACCGTAGCGGTCGATCGAGCCAGTGTTGATACGCCAATCTCAAATTTCACCCAGAACGTGACGATTGCGATGATTGTTTTGGGCGTCTTCTTGGTTCTCGCCTCATGGTTCACGGTCCGCATCGGCTTGGGGCCGTTAAAAACCATCAAGTCTNNCGCAGAGCCGCTTGTCCACTGATTGTGCGGTCGAAGTCGCCCCGTTGGTGGAGGAAGTAAACGATCTACTCGACCGGCAAGAGCAGAACGTGGAAGGCGCCCGAGCCCGTGCAAGCACTTTGGCCCACGGCCTGAAAACACCCTTAACAGTCATGCGTGCATTGGCCCAAGACCTCAGAAGAACGGGTAAATCCGCCTCAATTCCAGAAGAGATCGATTTCCAAGTCGGCAGTATGCAACATTTGGTCGAACGCGAGTTGGCAAGAACGCGCGATCAAGCCAGCGGTCAGGCCATGCGATATGAGGTCAGGCCCATTGTGCAAAAACTGGTACGGGCCTTTCAAAGGCGAACCGGAGGCGAGGAGATTGAATGGAAGATCGACATCCCGTCCGACATGCAGTCCCCGTTTGACGAATTTGCCCTAACAGAATTGCTAGGAAACTTAATTGATAACGCCACAAAGTGGACAACGGACCGTATAGTAATTTCTGGTGCGAACTCGCCGACAGAAGCGTTTATCCAAATCACGGACAACGGGCCGGGCATTCGTGAAGATCAGCTTGAGACAGTGCTGCGTCGCGGTGGGCGCCTCAACAGTGATGTCGCCGGAGAAGGCCTCGGACTTTCTATCGTTCAAGATATGCTGGAACAGCGCGGTATCGAATTGTTCATTACGAACCCGAAAGAAGGTGGTCTGGCCGTTCGGATTGATTGGAGCCGCAATCAAGAAGCTGGGCAGTATCGCTCACCTAGTTACAGTTCAGATTAGGATATGCGAAAGGCCAATAGGGGCTGAAACTTCGCGGGTCCTGATGACATTTGTCAATTCGGCCCCGCTGTGATGTCCAAGCAATCATTCTATTGCATCATCATTTCATGAACCGCTTCCATTCCGCGATCGGCCATATCTGTAACCTCGGCCGCATGTTTTTGTAGCGCTTCAATAAGCTCCGCGTCTTGCGTGGTTTGCGTCACGACAATGCTGTCGTCAATCAGGTCGATC
>DQCL01000342.1 GCA_003533975.1 Octadecabacter sp.
CCTATGGCCGTGACATGGGCGAGACGCTCAAGCAAATGGCCGAACGCATCGACATGCAGGATATGCGCTTTTTGGCGGTGGCCGTGACTATTCAGCAAACCGCTGGTGGTAACTTGGCCGAAATTCTGCACGGCTTGGCGCAGGTTATCCGCGCACGTTTCAAACTGTTCCGTCGCGTGAAAGCGATTACCGCTGAAGCCAAATGGTCTGGCATGTTCTTGTCCGTGTTCCCATTGGGCGCACTCGTCATGATCAACCTGCTTCAGCCGAACTACTATGATGCCGTAAAAGAGACATCCGCGTTTATTCCCGCATGTCTGGTTGTGGCTGGCTTCTTGGGGACAAACGTATTCGTCATGCGTCGTCTCGTGAACATTAAGGTGTAATGACATGGCTTTCTTAGACACCATCAATGCTAAACTGACCGACCTTCTCGGTCCCTTTGGTCCCCTCATGGCCATCCTGATGTTGGGTGTGCTGCTTATCTTGCTGGTGCTTCCGGCAATGTTGAAAAAGCAAGACGAGCCGCTTGACCGATTGAAGGCATCAAACAATGCACGTAGATCAGCGGATACACCCGAACGCCTGCGCGCCAGTCAGGGTACAGACAAGCTCGATAAATATTCCAGCTTTCTGGAACCGCAAGACGAAGAAGAATACTCTGCGATCCGCCTTAAGCTGATCCAGGCAGGCTACCGCACGAAGTCAGCTGTGAAAACCTACCACTTCGCGCAGTTCGCTCTTGGTATCACCCTGCTTTTGCTAGGCGTCGCCTATGCGGTTTACAAATCTTCAACGGGCGATCCGTCGACCAAGAACACAATCCTGTCCATTTTCGGGCCAGGCATAGCCGGTTACTACCTGCCGAAATGGTGGGTTGGTAAGCGCCAGAAAGAACGTCAGGAAGAAATGATCAACGGTTTTCCAGACTCTCTGGATATGATGTTGGTCTGTGTCGAAGCGGGTCAATCGTTGGACCAAGCCATCATCCGTGTTTCCCAAGAGTTGAAGTCGGGCTTCCCGGCGTTGGCTGAAGAATACGGAACGGTCAGCAATGAGATGAAAGCCGGTAAGGACAAGACGCAAGTTCTGCGCGATTTCTCTGAACGAACAGGCGTGGCCGACATTGCGTCCTTCGTGACCGTTCTGATCCAATCGACCCAGTTCGGTACATCCATCGCCGAAGCCCTGCGCGTGTTCTCTGCAGAAATGCGTGACAAACGGGTGATGCGGGCCGAAGAAAAGGCCAACACGCTTCCGACAAAAATGACACTCGCGACGATGATGTTCACGGTTCCGCCGCTTCTTATCATCCTCATTGGGCCGTCCATCTATAACATCTACGAGACACTTCAAGCCGCCAACTTCTAAAGGCCCACATGCGAAGACTTGTAGCATTTATAACTGCGTTAAGCGTCCTCACCGGCTGTAGTGAGGGCGCTTTTGCCCCATCTGAGGGCGACCGCGTGTTTGCCCCCGGCGTTTCAGGCAATTCTAGCATTGATGGGCTTGAGGTCGGGCACCGCCTTATGGCCGCAGGTGAATACGACCTCGCCTTACGCGCCTATACCCGTGCCGCCGGCCAGCAAGGGCTGAACGTTGATACCCTGTCTGCGCTTGGGTCTGCGAACCTAAAGCTCGGGCGCCTCAACCAAGCTGAACGCCTGTTGCGCCGCGCCGTAGATGAAGACCCTGCATTCCCCCCTGCGTGGAACAATTTGGGTGTTATTTTGATGGAACGTGGCAAAACCAGTGAAGCGGCACAGGTTTTTCGTCGCGCATTTGCCACGGATAATGGCAATTCCGACGAAATTCGGGACAACCTGCGCTTGGCACTCGCAAATTTAGAAAATCCGTTTAATACTGCTCCGCAAGAGAACGAACCGTTCCAATTGGTGCGGCGGGGCACCGGCGACGTGCTGCTCCTGTCGACACTGTAGAGGCAGAGCAGTAAAAGGACGCAACAAACATGCGCCATCCTATCGTTATTTCCGCAGCCCTGATGGGTACGTTGGCATTGGCCGCGTGCGATCAATCTGGCGAAGCACAAGTCGAACGCGCGTTACAAGACGTGAATGTTGTCGATGAAACCAATCTCAATGACGTGATGTTGACCGTCGCGGACCCAAATGAGGCCGTGAATTACTTCTTTCGCGCGTCTACCAACGATCCGGGTCGTATTGACCTGATGCGTGGCCTTGCAAAATCCCTGATCCGCGCGCGCCGCCCAGCGGAAGCCGCCGCTGCGTGGAAAGCTGTTGTCGATCACGAAGATTCAACGCTGGATGACCAGATCGACCTCGCAGATGCCTTGATCCGCACCAATGATTGGACCGGCGCCGAAGCAGCCCTTGATGCGATTCCGCCGACCCATGAGACATTTAAGCGGTATCGTCTTGAAGCGATGGTCGCGGACAGCAATGAAGAATGGGAAAACGCGGATAGTTTTTATGAAACAGCTGTGGGGCTCACGACCTCCCCTGCTGGCGTTCTCAATAACTGGGGTTTCTCAAAGCTGACACGCGGCGATTATTCCGGTGCGCAGCGTTTGTTCACTGACGCTCTGCGCAATGATCCAGACCTGTTTACAGCCAAGAACAACCTCGTTTTGGCACGTGGTGCGCAGCGAAATTACGATCTGCCTGTCATCCAGATGACCCAGATCGAACGTGCGCAATTGCTTCATACGCTGGCGCTGACTGCGATCAAACAGAACGATTTGACCATCGGTCGCGGGTTGCTGCGTGAAGCCATCGACACGCATCCTCAGCACTTTGAAGCCGCTGTACGCTCGCTTCGTGCGCTCGAAGATAACGTGACGAACTGACCGTGTTTGCATTTTTTCCTGAAGTCTCGCTCACGGTCACACAGTCTATTGCATTCCTGATCTTCGTGGCGCCCTTGTGCATCTATGTTGCGTGGAATGATTTGCGTGCAATGAAGATCCCCACGTGGTCCACGGACGCTCTTGCGCTTGTTTTTGTGGTCGTAGGCTTTTGGGTGATGCCATTTAGCGATTATTTGTGGCGTTACGCACACTTCGGGGTCGTTCTTATAGTGGCGATCCTTGCCAACGCGATTGGTGCAATGGGGGCTGGCGATAGTAAATTTCTGGCATCCGCGGCGCCTTTTGTCGCCTTAGATGACGCCGGATTTGTACTTATGCTACTTGGGGCCGGTATGGCATCGGGTCTTGCGATCCACCGCATCGCCAGATCGATCCCAGCGGTGCGAAACATGGTTCCAGATTGGGAAAGCTGGGCCCAGAAAAAGCGCTTTCCAATGGGCTTTCCGATGGGCGCAGTCCTGATCGTTTATCTGGCGATCCCGCTGTTCTGATCACCCTAATTCGTAAAGAATATAAAGCTCGGTACGGCGGATTTCCGTCGCCTCGATCTGGACCTCGCGTTCTTCAAACGTGGTCAGGATCAAGGCCTGCAAATCTTGGGCCACAGGGCACAGCGGCACCAGCAGGTAATCCGCGTCCTCAATTCCAGGAAGCCCACCGTAATACCACGGGGCTCCGTGCTCCATCGGTTCTAAATCGCCAAACAACCAATGACTTGAGAACAGATCAGCTGCGAACAACGAGCGGCCCTCGGCAAGCCCTGCATCTTCCAGATCACGCACCATCGTTTCCATGATCATCGGCAGGCCAATTTCAACGGTGCAATTGGGGATCGTCTCGCCCATGAACGTCGGCTGCTCATCGCGCTTTTCATAAGGAACCAACCCCGCGACAACACCATCCAACGCCACCCGCCCATCAACGCGGTTCACGCGCAGGTCAATACCTTGCAGGTCACGATGGATGCCGCCACGCGACATGATCGGCGCGTAGTCAGCCACAACAACATTCATATGACGAAACGGGCTGTAAGCCAGGTTAAAGAACGACGGCGCCGTAAGCGCGAGGGCAACCACCGCCACAACACCAAGTGCATCGCGCATATTCCAACCCCAGCCATTCACGACCTCGCCCATATCTTCGCGCAACGTCAAAAGCAGAACGGCCAACAAAAGCAGCCATTGCGGATCATTCCCGAAGTTCTGATACGTCACATAAAAGAACCCCGGCACGAGAAGCAAAAGCACAAGCCCACCGGTTTCAACCTTGGCTTGGCGCAAGAAAATCACCCCCGCAATAAGCGTCAACGAGCCACCAATATAGGCCGGTGCGCCCATCACCCCCGAAAGATTCTCCCCCGGAGCAGAGCGCACTTCAGATCTCGCGACCGTCAGCAAATCCTGCGCGTAAGCGAACCAGAATTCGAGCCCAACAAACAGTGTAATCAGACCAGCAATAACAAGACCGGTGATCAAACCAACAACAATTGCCCGTTTTTGCCCCGTCAAAACCAAGGCCACCAAGATCGGCACGGCGAAGGATACAAAATACGTCATTTTGATCATAACCATCACGCAAATCATCGCGCCAATGATCACACCATCAACCGTGCCACGCCCCTGCTTGGGCGGGATAAGGGCGGTCACAATCGCAATGAACGCTGCCGCCCACGCCAACCGATTGTAGTGCATCGACATCGAAATAGATCGCAGGGATTCACCGTGGACCAGCGCCAGCAAGAGAACCAGCACGATCATCCCAAACATTGCCCCCAGCACAGGGGAGAACCGCGTGCGCACAACCCAAATGATCACAGGGAAAAACAAAGCCGCCATAATGGCTTGCGACCAAAGCACCGCCATTCCGATCCCCAAACCCGCGCTTACAAGCATAGCGACTGGCCAGAACGACAGCGCGCCAATCGGCGTCATGAAATCCAGATGCGGGATCTGCCCGTCAGCCATACGGAACACGATCTGCATCAGATGCATCGTATCGCCCTCGTGACGACTAATATAAAGGCCGCCCTTCAGAATTGCCGTCCCGCTCATCACCACGAAGACAGCGAATAGGAATGATGTCACCAAAATTGTCTTAGAATTTGTCATTTGCCTGCCTCTGGAACGGTTTTGTCCCTTTTTTCGACACAATAGTCAGGCACACGGTCATTGCAAACCTTTCCCTCTGCGCGGCTGTCTTGTTGTGCAAAACGGCGAAAAGGCCACAGAAACAGCGTGCCCTGACATCAATCGGGGCTCAAAATACGGGCAGACAGACATGAATATGCAAACCTCAAACGTCATGGCGCCCCCCGCGCCCAAGACAGTTGAAGGAATGTCGCTATCACCAGTGATGATGCGCGACATCCTGATCAAGACGATGTTTCGGACCAACCTCGAAAATGTCAGTGCACTTGCAAAAGTTATCTGCCTGCCCATCAACGTGACCCAACAATTGGTCGACGGCATTCGCGAACAAAACCTGTGCGAAGCGACAGGTACGCTGAACGCCAATAACGGCAATGAAATGGGGTATCAGCTGACGGATGCAGGCAAAGCGCGTGCACTGGATGCACTGGCGCAGTCTGAATACTTTGGCTCAATGCCCGTGCCGCTTGAAGTCTACCGCGAGCAGGTTGAACGCCAGTCTATCCGCAATATCCACGTCACCCGTGACCAGTTAATCAACGCGATGGGCCACTTGATTTTGCCCCCTGATCTGCTTGACCAGCTTGGGCCAGCCGTTGGCGCGGGTCGTTCCATCCTGATGTATGGCCCTCCGGGCAACGGTAAGTCCGCGATTTCAAACGGTATTCGCGACGCCCTTGGCGACAAGATCTATATCCCACGCGCCATTGAATATTCCGGTCAGGTGATCACTGTGTATGATCCGATTGTGCATTCTGCCGCCGAAGAAGACGTTGACGATCCGAACTCATTGCGCCGCACGTCCGGTCGATATGACACCCGCTATGTGAAATGCGAACGCCCGACTGTTGTTACCGGTGGTGAATTGACCACGTCCATGCTGGACCTTGTCTACAACCCGACCGCGCGCACCTATCAGGCGCCGCTGCAGCTGAAATCCTCTGGCGGCATCTTCATCATCGATGACCTTGGACGCCAGGCCGAACCGCCACAGGCGATCGTGAACCGTTGGATTGTTCCACTGGAAGAAAATCGCGATATTCTGGCGCTGCAATCTGGTGAAAAGTTTGAAGTGCCGTTTGATACACTCGTTATTTTCTCAACCAACTTCCACCCGAACGAGATTTTCGATAAAGCGGCCCTTCGTCGTATCTTCTTTAAAATCAAGATCGACGGCCCAGACCAAGAAGGCTTCCTAAAGATTTTCGCGATGATGGCGCGCAAAAAGAAAATGCCGCTGGACGAAAAAGCCTTGGTGCATCTGCTACAGAAAAAATACCCGACGATTGATAATATCTACGCGAACTATCAGCCGATCTTCCTGATCGACCAGATAATTTCGATCTGTGAATTTGAGGGTATCCCCTACCAGATGACCCCTGATCTGATTGATCGCGCTTGGGCGAATATGTTCGTCAAGGAAAGCAAAATCGTTCACTAGCTCGAACGCATCCCCAGACCATCGTTTGCCTAGGGGACAGTTTTGACGACACCAGCGCCGCCCTTGCGACCGGCAATGAAACGCACATGACTTGTTTCTTGTTGGATAAGGGCGCCGGCATTTGGGGCATACACGGGCGGGCTTTCGGCCCGTCACGACGTTTTGGCGGATTTATGGCCAAATGCGCACGCCATTCTAACGGGGCGGGTTGCGACGCCTGTTCCTACTGGCAGCTTGCCTCAAGCGGCAATCATACCCGCTTCAACGAGATTGGGCCGATACTTCGGACCAATTGGAACTGTCGTGCCACACGGCAATTCAACAACTTCACGCCCCTCGGCTTGCTTAACCCCAACAATTGATGACGTGGCGACCCAATGGGAACGATGAACCCAAAATCCTGGCTCCACGTCGATTTCATCTACGGCATCGCGCAGTCGCATTAACAATCGATGTTCGGAACCGTCCGAAGTAAGCACACAAATATGATGGTTGTCTGAATAAACTCGCTTCACCTTCGCCCCAGCCGGCGCCTCAACCCGATCCAACAAGCGGTCGCGCTGCGGCACCCCAATGCCTGCGACATCCCGTTGGATCAGCCTTCGAAACCCAACTTTCACAACGCCGACCGCAAATGTTACCGCACTGATGACCACCCATCCAGAAAGGTCGGTATCTTGCGGCCACAAGACCGAATTTAAGGTTGCCACCAAAGGTCCAAAGACAATAGCAAGTGAGCTTATCACAAAAAGATCCTCCAGCCAGGCCGGATCTCCCTTAATGATTACGCGCCAAAGTACACGTAAGAATAGCGCGATGACAATCGACGCCGCGATCAGGCCGCCCCAATAAGCGAAGCGTACATGTAGTGGCAGATCCTCATAGGTGCCAAACGGCCCAGCCATAGAAACAACAAATGTCGCCGCAACCCACACCACGAGATGACCCCATGGCAAAACTTCTTCTCTGATGGCATTAATGCCATCAACCACCTCTTTCAAAACGCCCACCTTCCACTCAACCCGCTCGCAAGAATCGATGCACTCACATTCGTTTATACTTACGCATCCGAAAGCAATGTAGAAAAAAGGGTTAGGCCGTCAAGCCCTCTGGCTCAGTCAATCCGTTAGAACGGCAACAGGCGGTCAACGTGTTCGCCAAAAGGCACGCAATCGTCATGGGGCCCACGCCACCCGGTACGGGCGTAATAGCCCCTGCAACGGCCGCACAGCTTTCATAATCCGCATCCCCAACAAGGCGTGTGCCGCCTTCTGGCTTGTCAATCCGGTTGATACCTACATCAATCACCGTCGCCCCGGGCTTAATCCAATCCCCGAGAACCGTCTGAGGCCGCCCAACGGCTGCCACAACAATATCAGCCTGGCGTACAACGCTCGGCAAATCCTTGGTGCGCGAATGCGCAATAGTCACTGTGCAGCTGTCGCCCAGCAAAAGTTGTGCCATCGGCTTACCAACAATGTTTGACCGTCCGATAACCACAGCGTTCAACCCAGACAGGCTGCCATGATGGTCGCGTAACATCATCAATGATCCGAGCGGCGTACAAGGCACCATCGACTTTTGCCCCGTCCCCAAAAGCCCCACATTTGAGATATGGAACCCGTCAACATCCTTGGCTGGATCAATAGAATTGATTACCAAATCACTGTTGAGGTGCCCCGGAAGCGGAAGCTGCACGAGAATGCCGTGGATTGTCGGGTCATCATTCAACTTTTGTACCATCGCCAGCAAGTCGGCTTCAGACACGGTTTCATCCATACGATGTTCGACCGACTTCATGCCGACTTCGACTGTCATTTTGCCTTTGGATTTGACGTAGACTTGGCTGGCAGGGTCTTCACCGACCAAAACAACAGCAAGACCAGGCGTGATACCGTGCTCTTCCTTCAGCTTCGCCACATGCTCACCCACTTGGCCGCGCACTTTGGCTGCAAAGGCTTTCCCGTCAATCACTGTCGCTGTCATCGCAAATTCCTTTAACTCTGGCCTGAAATTTGGCCTCAAATTCTGCCCCCAAAACGGGAGGGTGGGCGGGGCGCCTTTGGCGAAAGCCAAACAGCGACGTCCCGCCCTTTAACTTAGAACAAACCTTCGATTTGGCCATCGTCATTCAAATGAATGTTCTCAGCGGACGGCACCCGCGGCAGGCCTGGCATGGTCATGATCTCACCGCAAACAACGACAACGAAGCCCGCACCGGCTGATAAACGCACCTCACGCACAGGGACAGAATGCCCCGTTGGTGCGCCGCGCAACGTTGGGTCAGTCGAGAACGAGTATTGCGTTTTTGCCATACAAACCGGCAGGTTGCCATAGCCCTGATCTTCCCACAGCTTCAGCTGGTCGCGGATTTTCTGATCCATCAGCGCCTCATCAGCACGGTAGATACGTTTCGCAATTGTCTGGATTTTTTCTGCCAATGGCATTTCGTCGCGATACAGCGGCGCAAACTGGCTGATACCACTATCTGCAATTTCGGCCACGCGGGTTGCCAATACTTCGGACCCTTTGGACCCGTGTTCCCAGTGCTGGGACAAAATCGCTTCGGACCCTTGTGTTGCCACATAATCCTTAACCGCTTGTACTTCTGCGTCCGTATCCGTGACGAAATGGTTGATCGCGACCACAACCGGAACACCAAAAGATTTCAGGTTCCCGATGTGACGGCCAAGGTTGGCACAACCTTCATTTACGGCATCCACGTTTTCTGCGCCAAGGTCAGCCTTCGCAACGCCACCGTTCATCTTCATCGCGCGCACAGTCGCAACCAAAACCACACAATCAGGGCTCAGGCCCGCTTTGCGGCACTTGATGTTCATGAATTTTTCGGCGCCCAAGTCAGCACCAAAACCGGCTTCTGTCACAACGTAATCTGCAATCTTCAACGCCGTCGTCGTCGCAATGACCGAATTACAGCCGTGCGCGATGTTGGCAAAAGGACCGCCATGTACGAACGCCGGATTGTTTTCGAGCGTCTGCACCAAGTTCGGCTGCATCGCGTCTTTCAACAGAACAGTCATCGCGCCGTCTGCTTTGATGTCACGTGCAAACACTGGGCTACGGTCACGGCGGTAGGCCACAATCATATCACCAAGACGCTTTTCAAGGTCTTTAAGATCCTTGGCCAAGCACAGGATCGCCATGACTTCGGACGCCACTGTAATGTCAAAACCTGCTTCACGTGGGAAACCGTTGGCCACGCCACCAAGGGACGCTGTGATCTGGCGCAAGGCACGGTCGTTCATGTCAACAACGCGGCGCCAGACGACGCGGCGGATGTCGATTTCCAGTTCGTTACCCCAATAGATGTGGTTGTCGATCATCGCAGACAGCAGGCTGTGCGCAGACGTGATCGCGTGGAAGTCGCCTGTAAAATGCAGGTTCATGTCTTCCATCGGCACGACCTGTGCGTAACCACCCCCCGCAGCGCCACCCTTCATGCCGAAGTTTGGCCCAAGGGATGCTTCGCGAATACAAACAGCCGCCTTTTTACCGATGCGGTTCAAACCGTCACCCAAGCCAACTGTAGTCGTTGTCTTACCTTCGCCCGCAGGTGTCGGATTGATAGCCGTCACCAGAATTAGCTTGCCGTCCTTGTTCTTCTGAACACCATTGATGAAGCTTTGGCTCACCTTTGCTTTGTCATGGCCGTATGGCAGCAGGTCATCACTGCTGATACCCAGTTTCGCGCCAATCTCTTGGATCGGTTTCTTGTTCGCTTCGCGTGCGATCTCGATGTCGGTTTTGTAACCCATTGTCTTCTCCAAGTTAGGCGCGGCTGCGTCTTTATCCGTTGTGGCCCACACTAAGCACAGCCATTCCCGAACACAGGCTGCGATTGCGACATTTCCACCGCCGGAATCGTCGGCTGGGTGTCTCGATTAGATGTATCAATGAATTTTTCTGAACCAACAATCGCTGCCGTGAAATTTCGCCGGCCTTTTTAACAAAGCGTTTTTCCCGACAGCACCCCCGCTTCTTATGGCGCCCATGCGGGTTGATCGGGAACATGCAACATCAGCTTGTCGCCAACCTCAACACGCCCTTCCGCAGCAACCCACGCACAAACGCCGCGTAAATTCTTAGCGGCTGGTTTGAACGACTTCGCCGCATCACCGTGCTCCACGACCAAAGACTTCGCCGGAAACTGACAAGGTCGGTTTTCCATATCGACCGTCACCGTAGCCCCGCTTGGCGCTTGCAGGCGCGAAGACGGCGGAACATGGCTGAAATCCGGAATGCCCTTCACAACCATTGTCGCCCCAAGCCGCCTTGGGTCTAGCGCTTCAACGCCCATCTCTGCGGCGATAAGGTCAATCTCTTCTTGGCTTACGATGCTCAACTGGCGTTCGTTCTTGATGGGCGTGCCTTTGGCATATTGTGACTTCACACGACTGCACGACGCCCGCGTTAGTCCGGCATGAAACGCACCAGCGACACCCTCGAACGTCAGATCAAGCATCGCACGTTCTGGCGACATGAGCTCATTGCGATCATCACTCATGACCGATCCCAGCCAGACGATTTCAGCGGTGTAATGCGTGGGTTTCAGTGCGGGCATGGGCGTCTCCTTTTGCGGCGAAAGTGACGCAGGACTCCGCCGCCCTCAACCCATTTCTTGTTAAGTCGGATTTCACAAGAAACGATACGTCAGCTTTTGCGCAGAACGAAAAATAACCGCTTGAACGCAAACAACACGCTGCCATCGGGCTGGCGGGGGTATGCGACGTCCAACGCGGCTTCATAGGCCTCGACAAAGGCACCGCTCTGCGCCGCGTCCAACTTTTCCATAAACGGTCGCATGGCGGTAGATTGGGTGAAATGGCGCACCGGATGCCCGTCTGCGGCAGGCAGCGTTTGGATATAATCCGTTTCCCAAACGGATGCCTGCCCCAAAGGGGCCAACATTTCCGTGTACGATTGCGGTGGCGCCACGGGCGCGACCCATTCGGTAAAATCAAATAGGTCAGGGAAAAGCTGCACGGCGGTCGTTCGTAGCAATGCATGGCTGGGCGCATCGTATTGGCGCGGCATTTGCACGGCTAGAACACCATTGGGCGCGAGGGTGCTAAACAATCGCGGGATCAATTGCGGATGATCGGGCAGCCAGTGTAAGCAGGCGTTGGAAAATATCAACGCGGGGGGAGCGTGCGGCGACCAAAGCGCCGCGTCAGCCTGCGTTACGCTATCATAAAGATGGTTGCCGCAATCCGTGGCCAAGTCCTTTGCCTTTGCCAACATACTGGCAGAGGAATCCACACCAATTAACTTTACACCCTGAAATTTTGGCCACCGTTCGCGCAGCGCCGGTCCAACAGCTCCATCCCCACACCCGAGGTCAATGACATCCCCGCTTGGCAACGTCCCGACCTGCGCCAGCAAATCCAATGCAGGGCGCAAACGAAGACTCCGAAAGCTGGCGTAGCTTTCGGGGTCCCAGTCTTTACTGCCATCAGCTACCATTAGGTGGTTTCCGGATTCAGATCGCCCTTGGGTTTACGCGGCTTGGTCTTTGGAACCGCCGTGACTGAATCGCCAGACGTGGGCGGAATATCCAGACCATCGTCTTCGTCGTCACGGTTTAGCGTTTCACCCGCCATGACGCGCTTAATCTCGGCACCCGTCAGTGTTTCGTATTCCAACAGGCCTTGACCCAGACGTTCAAACTCTTCGTTTTTCTCGGTCAGAATTTCCATCGCCTTTTGGAAACCTTGATCAATAAACGCCTTAACTTCGTCCTCAATCACACCTTTGGTATCCGCCGAAACTGAGAAACCAGCGGTATTACCCTGATAGCCTTCATGGGCTTCGGCGTAGTCAATGTTACCGACCTTGTCAGACATGCCCCAACGCATGATCATCGCACGCGCAAGCTGGCTGGCCTGCTGGATGTCACCGGCTGGGCCGTTCGATACTTGGTCTTCGCCGTATTTGATAACTTCGGCAGCCTTACCCGCCATCGTCATCGCCAAGCGCTGGTGGCACTCATCGCGGAACATATTAAGACGGTCCATCTCAGGCAGGCTCATCACCATGCCCAACGCGCCACCACGCGGAATGATTGTGGCCTTATAAACGGGATCACATTTCGGCAGCGTGATGCCGACAACAGCGTGGCCGGCCTCGTGGTACACCGTCATTTCCTTTTGTGCGTCCGTCATGATCATTGAGCGGCGCTCGGCCCCCATCATGATCTTGTCTTTGGCGGATTCGAAATCGGCCATCGCCACAAATCGCCGTCCAACACGCGCCGCCGTCAGCGCCGCTTCGTTCACAAGGTTCGCAAGGTCCGCACCGGAAAAGCCCGGGGAACCACGTGCAATGATGCGCAGATCAACATCAGGGCCAAGCGGCACCTTACGCGCATGCACGCCAAGAATTTTCTCGCGGCCTTTGATATCTGGGTTGCCCACAGTCACGTTCCGGTCAAAACGGCCCGGACGCAGCAGCGCAGGGTCCAGCACGTCTTTACGGTTGGTCGCGGCCAAAATGATCACGCCTTCGTTGGATTCAAAGCCATCCATCTCAACCAGCAATTGGTTCAATGTCTGTTCGCGCTCGTCGTTACCGCCGCCCATGCCAACGCCACGCGCACGGCCCACGGCATCGATCTCGTCGATAAAGATAATGCACGGTGCGTTCTTTTTGGCCTGCTCAAACATGTCGCGCACACGGGATGCACCGACACCAACGAACATTTCAACAAAGTCAGAGCCGGAAATCGTGAAGAACGGAACACCCGCCTCGCCCGCAATCGCACGCGCCAGCAACGTTTTACCCGTACCCGGAGGGCCAACAAGCAGCGCGCCTTTTGGGATTTTACCACCAAGGCGGCCGAACTTCTGCGGGTTGCGCAGGAATTCAACGATCTCTTCCAGCTCTTCCTTGGCTTCATCAATGCCCGCCACGTCATCAAACGTCACACGGCCTTCTTTTTCGGTCAGCATCTTGGCCTTGGATTT
>DQCL01000027.1:0-8168 GCA_003533975.1 Octadecabacter sp.
CGCCGCCATCGCCAGCGCCTGCCTGACCATGGCCGAGCAGCTGCAAAGCAGTGCCGACAAAAGTGGCACCTACCACTTCTCAGGCGCGCCTGATACCAGTTGGGCTGCCTTCGCGGAAGACATCTTTGCACGCACCGGCCGCACCGTGATTGTCACCGGCATCTCATCGTCAGACTACCCCACACCTGCCTCGCGCCCTCTCAATTCAAGGCTTGATTGCGCCGAAACAGAGACTGTTTTTGGCATTCCCCGCCCGAATTGGGGTGCAGGCCTCAACACGATCCTTAAAGATTTAGGAGCTCCTTCATGACACAGCGCAAAGGCATCATTCTGGCCGGCGGCTCTGGCACGCGGCTTTATCCAATCACCATGGGTGTGTCCAAGCAACTGCTGCCGATCTATGACAAACCGATGATCTATTACCCGATCAGCGTTCTGATGCTGGCAGGTATCCGCGACATTGCAATCATCACAACACCCCAAGATCAAAACCAGTTTCAACGCACCCTTGGCGACGGTAGCCAATGGGGAATATCGCTTACCTACATTGTGCAACCCTCGCCTGACGGTCTGGCGCAAGCCTATCTTCTGGCGGAAAGTTTTCTGAATGGGGCACCTTCTGCAATGGTTTTGGGTGACAACATTTTCTTCGGGCACGGGTTGCCTGAGATATTAGATGACGCAAACAAACACATGAGCGGCGGAACCATCTTTGGATACCGTGTTTCCGATCCCAATCGGTATGGTGTTGTCGATTTTGACGAGGACGGCGTTGCCCGAAAGATCATCGAAAAGCCCATTGAGCCGCCGTCAAACTACGCTGTCACAGGTTTGTACTTTCTCGACGCGGATGCGCCCAAACTCGCGCGTGATGTTCGCCCGTCACAACGCGGTGAGCTTGAGATCACGTCTCTGTTGGAAATGTATCTGGAGGCGGGGAAATTACGTGTCAACAAAATGGGGCGCGGCTATGCGTGGCTGGACACAGGTACCCACGCGAGTTTGCTAGACGCGGGAAATTTCGTACGCACGTTAACTCAGCGACAGGGGCTTCAGACAGGCTGCTTAGAGGAAATCGCCCACGCACAGGGCTGGATTTGCGATGAGACGCTTTGCGCTTTGGCCGCGCGGTTTTCAAAGAACAGCTATGGCACCTATTTGAACAGTCTGCTCGATTAACAGCATCCAACTACTCTCGTGCGTAATCATCTTCGTAGCGAATGATGTCGTCCTCACCCAAGTAGCTGCCAGTCTGCACTTCGATAAGTTCCATCGGCACGTGACCAGGGTTTTCAAGGCGGTGTTTGGCACCCAATGGCACGTAGATGGACTGGTTTTCTGACACAAGACGGACGTCATCACCAACCGTTACGCGCGCGGTGCCTGCGACAACGANNNCCAATGTTCCGAGCGGTGAACATGGCTTTGTAGGCTAAGCGAAGCACCAGGCTTCACCACGATACGTTTAACTTGAAAACGGTCGCGCAGGGTCAGCGTTTCAAAGTATCCCCATGGTCGGTAATCGCGCGGGAAGGTGTCGGCTTGGCGGACGTCACGCTTGCGCATTTCCTTCACGACATTGCCTAGGTCAGCAACGCGGCTGCGGTCTGCGACGAGCACTGCATCGGGCATGGCGATCGCCACGATGTTGCTGAGGCCAAGTCCGACAAGTTGCACATCATCGCTTTCAGAGCGCAGCAATGTTTCTGAACAGTCAATTGCAAGGCTTTGTCCGTGGGTGCTTACGCCTGCTTCGTCAATGGGCATTTGCTTTTGGATCGCATCCCAGCCACCGAGGTCGGACCAATCACCGTCATGTTTTATTACGGAAAGGTTGGCGGCTTTTTCCATGATCGCAAAGTCGATAGAAATATCGTCGCATGCAGCCCACGCCGTCGGGTCTAGTCGAAGAAAACCTAGATCGTGTCGGGCATCAGAAACGGCTGTTTTGACTGTCTTCAACATCTCGGGCGCGTGTTTAGCGAAGGCGCTGACCAAGGTGCTGGCCTTGTAAAGAAAGATACCAGCGTTCCAAAGAAACCGATCCGTGGCGAGCATGTCTTGTGCGGTTTGCAGGTCCGGCTTTTCGACGAAACGATGCAGGGCGATACAGCCATCCGCGGTCTCGTCCCCCAATTGGAGGTATCCGTATCCGGTTTCAGGATGCGTTGGCGTGATGCCAAAGGTCACGATCTGCCCGTTGAGCGCGCACGGGATGGCGCGCTCGATGCTGGCGAGGAAATTCTTAGTGTTTTTGATGAAATGGTCAGATGGAGCGGCGAGAATGAGGGTTTCTGGATCTTCCTCCATCACTTTCAATGCTGCCGCGAGGAGGGCAGGCGCGGTATTTCGTGCATCAGGTTCAATCAGGACGGCACCAGGATCAATGCCGATGTCAGACAATTGCTGTGTCGCGGTGAAACGGAAGTCGGAATTTGTAACGATGACAGGCCGCGCAAATGCCTTTGACGTAAATCGGGACGCAGATTGCTGAAACAGGCTGTCCTCACCGATGATTTTGGTGAATTGCTTCGGGTAGCTTTTGCGTGACAGCGGCCATAGCCGCGTTCCTGATCCGCCACACAGAATTACTGGGGTGATGGTGTGCTTGGTCATTGCGGTCACTCAATTACTCATTTCGGTCGCTGTACAGGCGGTTGGCCTGTGTTTTACATGACAATAGGCCAAAGTTATGGCCAAATTTCATCTCTCTTTATTATTAGTTAACCTTAACGCCGTCTTAAGATTTCGGTGCTAGCGTGGATTGGTACGCAAGAAGTTTGGATATTGTGCATGACGGCCAAAAGAACGTTTGGGAATCTGTTTTTAAGCATTGGTGCAATGAAAGCAGGGACCACGTGGCTCTATTCTGTGTTGGCGCGCCATCCGGAGCTACATTTCGCGATGGAGAAAGAAATCCATTATTTCAATCACCGCTATGTAGATGACACGCTACTCAGCGAAGAACGCCGCCTCCATGAGGCGCGTGAGCGCTATTTGTGGCGTTTTGACCCCAAAACCGCCAATATCGACGCGATCCGTCAGAACCTGCATTGGGTCGCAGCGTACCTTGATCGGCCTGTCGATGACTTTTGGTATCGCAATCTGTTTCAGTTGCGCAAATTTCAGACCTACGCCTGTGATTTTTCCAATTTGAACGCGCATCTTCCTGTTGAGGCATGGCCGGCCATTGCGTCAAAGTGTGACACGTTACGTGTGCTTTTTACCATGCGCGATCCGGTGAAACGGCTCTGGAGCCATACCAAGTTTCACCTGCAAGTTACGGGTGAATTGGACAAGTTGGACAGCTGGTCGAGACCAGAGTTTGAGGCCTTTGTTCGCCAGCCACATATTTGGAACAATGGTGAATACGGTGCCGTGCTGCGCCGTCTTTCAAAAGGCTTGGCGCGTGAGCAGTATAAGGCGATCTTTTATGAAGACCTGCACGACAACCAGCGTGGTGGATTGCGTGATATCGAAGGGTTCTTAGGAATCGCGCCGTTTGAATACCCGCAGGCCGCGTTGGACAGGCGGATCACGGAAAGTAAGAAGCGTGAGATGCCCGACTTTTTTGCGGATTTGGTCTCGGATGACATCGCCCGCATCCGGAAAGAAGTTGAAGACGAAGGATACGTTCTGCCGTTGTCGTGGGGTTAAAGCAGCGCTTTACGCAGCATACGCGCAGCTTTGTCTGGATTCTCAAGGGTCGTTGCGACGGTTTCCGCTATCTCAGCTTCATTTCTCGATTTGAGAGTGCGGCCACAGGCGCATCTCTGGGCAGATAGCGCTGCGTTCGTTTGTTCAGATTTTCGACGGACCCTTTCTGCCATGGCACTTGCAGATCGCAGAACCACGCTTCGGTTCCAATCCCAGGCTTCAGCTTGCGCCAGTTCTTGAATTCGACACCACGATCAAACGTGACCGACTTTCGGGCCGCTTAGGGACGGGGCAGGTGTGTGTGATATGGTTTTCTATCCGTCTGCTTGTGCACGAAGCAGATCACGCAGCGTCCGCAAAACCACGAGGTCATCGGCGTTCTTTTCGCGGAGTAATTGATTGAGATCAGACGACACCGGTTCGTTGTAAGAATTGGACGAATTGGCGCGCGCATGGACCCAGTGAAAATTTGGAAAATCGTTACGTAGCCGTTTGGTAAGAGATTGAATTGTTGCGTTAAAATTAGAGACAAGACCGATGACGCCGGATGTATTTATCAACCGGATGCCATCAAACGCGCGCATAAGTTCAGGCTGTTTATTGGGGGAGAAGGAAGCAAGGCGAGAGGTTTGAAAGTTATTGCATTGTCGGTCTTTCGCGCGACCAAGTCGCGCGTGAACGTAGCCTTCGAAATCGTGCTGTTTAGCAAGTTGCGCGCCCCAGCTATCAGACGTTTGTGCGCGCTCGAATTGATAGGCGGAACGTATGCGTGCGACTGGGTCGCGGAGCAGCATTACCGGAATTATTTGCACGCCTTGGATGGACGGTAACGGCCCTTTCATTGTGTGGGACGAGAACGCGCTGGCATCCGGATTTTGGACAATCCAGTTTTCAACGTCAGGCGTATTGGTTGCAGCATTTGTGTGAAACTCAGTGGTGACCCATGCCTTACCAAAGTTGTGCTTTAGTACTTGGTCAAGTGAAGTGCCTGCGTTTTTGAACAGGTGATAGTGCAACACAACGGTGCGCAGGGGCGGAGTTGAAGTGCTCATCAAATCAGTCGACGGTATTATACAAATCAGCGGCTTCAAACGCAGCCCGCATCTGGGCACGGCCTTGAGTGAAGGAAAACGCGTCGCGCATATAGGCTTGTGCGTTGGCTGACATTGCGTGCCAAAGGTCGTCGTCCTCGTTTAGCCGCGCGATTGCGCTGGCCCACTCGGATGGGGTGTTCACGATGAAGCAATCATAGCGGTTGCGAAGCCCAATCCCTTCGGCGGCGGTCGGGGAGAGAACACATGGTATTCCGTGGGCAAGGGCGCTTAGCACCTTGCCCTTAATTCCGGCACCCGAACGCAAAGGGGCAACAAAGATGCGGTGATTGTCATAGGCATCGCTAATGTTTTCCACGAACCCCACAGGGTGAACCGTATCGCTGGCCAATGCTTTGATGTCATCACTCATGGCGGCGCCGTAGATCGACAGGTTAATTGGGGAGGCGGTTGAGTTTACAACGGCGGGCAAAACATCGCGGATGAACCACAAAACACCCTCGCTGTTGGGGTGGTGGCGAAAGCTTCCAAGGAAGGATAAGCCGCTGCGTCGGCTTAGGGGCATACGCATGTCCGGCACGTCGACAACCCACGGGCATTTCACAACCTTTGCCGCACCATCCGAGTAGGCCTGAATGACCGAATGCTCAACGTCGTTGTAAGACAGAACGACATCGACATTATTGATGATATCCATCTCATCGGTGCGGGTTTGGCGGGCTTTTTCGAGCATAACCGCATCGTTTTCAGACTGCGCGGCGCGAATTTCACGCAGGAAATGCAGGTCGGCGTTGTTGAAAATCACACGCGCTTCAGGGGCGAGCTTTCGCAACTGGCTCAGCACATCGCGGGCGACATAATAGCGGGTGATGTAGAAGGCATCAAAGTCGGCAGCATGTTGGGCGAGGTATTCGGATTGGCTGAGGTAGAAGGGGGCATATATCATCTCGACCCCCATCTTTTGCAGCTCTTCTGTGTAGCTACCAAGGTGCGCCATGTTTGAGGGCAGAAAGCTGACCTTGTAGCCAAGCGACTGCACTAGACGGATTTCTTGCAACGCCGCATATGATCCGGCGTCTTGGTCGGGGCGGGGCGTGGAGTAGTCGATGAACAACACGCGCCCGACGATGCCGCGGTCTTTTTCAAGGTCGGGCGTGCTGCCTTCTTTGCCGAATTTGGCGAAGTCTTTAGCCCAACGGCGTTTGAATTTCGGGCGGTTTACTTCTTGGTATTTTTTGAACCCCGTCGTGACGTCTGTGCCCGACGTCATGCCCTCAAAATGGTACACAACCGAGGACGGTACGAACCACGTACTGTAGCCAGCCTCGCGGACCTTAAAGGCGAAATCGGTATCCTCAAAATACATCGGTTCCATGTAGGACGAGAACCCGTCGAGGGCGCGCCACAGATCGGCAGGTACCATCATTGCCGCACCACTTAGGTAGTCCGCTTGGCGGGCATAGCTAAAACGCGGGTCTTCGGGGTTTTGGCTGTTTCCATAGTTCCACGGATTGCCCGTCCCCCAAACGATCCCGCCCGCGTCTTGCAGTGCGCCATTAGGATACAGTAGTTTCGCCCCCGCAAGGCCGACATTTTCGAAGCGATCAAATGCGTCCAACAGCTCATCAAGCCAGCCGGATGTTACTTCAACGTCATTGTTCAGCAGCGCAATGAAATCCCCCTTGGCTTCTGCCGCGCCACGGTTGCAGGCACGAATAAAGCGCTGGGCTGTATCGTTGTGTAACACTGTGATGCCGTTCACGATGTCCTCAAGCTGGCGGGTCTCATCGCTGGATGCATCGTCGATGACGATCACCTCAAAACTGGCATGGTTATGGGCAACCAGTAGGGAACACAGCGCGAGATACGTTACCTCAACCTTATTGTGTGCGGGGATGACGACCGTGACTTTCGGCGTGTCTGGGCGGGTGAAAGTCAGTGGTTTTAGTTTGACGTTGTCATGGCCACCTTCAAGCACCGACATTGCATAAGCGACTTGCGCCATATCAACGGACGGGTCGGCGTTTTCCATATGGGCCTTCAAGCTCGCGTAGCGGCGCGGCGTTTGCGAGAAGACCGTTGAGGGGAACGGTGCGGCGGTTTCGCGCTGCAAAACATCCGCAGGCGTGATGATCGCAGGGGCGAGATGCTGCGTTTCCCAATAGGTGATCGACCCGGAACGGTCCTTGAAACACAAATGCCGCGTTGTTCCCGTCAGGAATTTTGAGGGAAGGCGCACAACGTTGTGGCTGGCGCCAAAGTTGACCTGTTCAACAGGGGCGCCGTCAATGACGAGCAACAGTTCAACTGCTTGATCGGATTCAATAACAAGCGTGTGACCGTAGTCTTCTTTCAGGGTAAAAGCGGGGGGCGTGACATTCAGCAAAATCTGTTCGTTGCCGCCGATTGAGAGGCGAATTTCATCGCCACTCATCAGGTGGCTCGGGATATCGCCTTCCATCCAAACCTTCGTGCGCTCTTCTCCAGGCTTTCCGATACGGATCGGGTCAACCAGTGATGTGGAGGGCGTGCTCGGAACACTCACACGGGTGTCGGCCAAGAAGAAAAACGGCTCAACGTTGTGGCCATCAGGAACGTACTCCAAATAATCGATCGCCAGCCAAATTTGTCCGGTCTCAAAATCTTCGGGAAGGGGGATGCGGACGTGTTGGTAGTTTTCAGGCGCGATGCCGCCTTGAAAGGCGGGGTCGAACGCGATGGAATGCGATGTCGTGCATTGCGTTTGTGAGCAGGTGAAATGGATCAGCAGGTTCGCGCGGCCTCGGTGCTGTGCCAACCGCGTTTCAAACACCAATCCAGCGGCGGCGGCTTCAATGTTAATTGTGCGCTCGATCTCGATGCGACTGGGCGTGTCGCGTTTCGTCATCATCAGCTGCACGGTTTGCGTGCCGGCCATCACCCAGTCCGTCAGGTGGTTTACCCAAACGGTGTAAATTTCGCCTGGCACCTTTTCTTTTGGGTCTGACGAAATGGCCGCCGCCAAATGATCAACGTCCAGCGGGGTATCTGCGTCCATCGCATAGGTGCTAAGGGGGTTGTTGCTGCTTGGGTTGAGGGGCGCTGAGATTGCGCCGACTGAAACTTCGACCCGCGATCTTGCCTGCACTTCGGTCACGGCTGCATAGACGGAGCCATTCACAATTATCGCAGAACTGTCATCTGCTTTGGCGAGGGGTAAATTAACGCGTGGGATCATCTAGGTTACTTTCTTACAGCCAAGTGCGCGTATTTATTGCGCAAAAGAGTTAACGCCCACTCATTTGCACGAGGGGAGGTTAACAAACGGTAAAAGGAGTATTAATTTTCGATGGATCACTGCTGAAGAATGTCGCGGTGATAGCGATTGAGTAAGAATAAACCTGCGACAAGCAGGCCAAGCCCCAATGCGATCGGGTAGGCAATAGAGACGTATGTTGGCTGGTAATATGGGTAGTATCC
>DQCL01000027.1:8208-14299 GCA_003533975.1 Octadecabacter sp.
GAAGCCAAAAACAACGGGCGGTTCAACACAGCCCAAGCCGTCGCCCAAACCGGGAATGACAGGGTTAGAAAACTGTTCAGCGTACCGACTCCCGCGCTCAGCACGATGACCATCGCGTAGGCGGTGAGAATTCTTGGGAAATCAATCGTCGTGTCGGGAGAGCTGAACCAAAGTATGAAGCCCATCACGATGCAATGCACGATCAATTGCGTGAGCGTGTTCAAGGTCAGTCGCGCGATCAGTGCGTCTACAAACGTCACGCGCGGGTATTCCAACAGGGCGCGGCTGTACTGGATTGTTTGACCCAGTTTCGCGGAAATATCTGTATACATGAGGAAAGCCAGCAAGCCCGTCGCGTAAAAGAACGCGAAATCCACACCAAGGGGTGGCGCGTGGAATCCAATTGAAAAAATGACCGTAAGGAGCGCGATGCCAGCGGCGGGTTCTAGGATTGCCCACAGATACCCGCCCGGCGAGCGCCCATAGGTCGTCGAGATTTCGCGCAAGATGAGAGCCATAACAGCGCGGGGCGTTGCGAAGGGCGCATGCACCCGCCGCAGCGGGGCAGTCGGGTTTAACTTTGCGGTGGGCTGTGTGCCAGAACCCATCTGGGTCTGTCTCCTCGGGTTTTATCGGTGTTAATAACTTTTGGTTAACGCTTCGGTCATAAGTATGAACAATCATTGATTGAAGAAGTGTTAATGCCGGACAGAAGCCCAGATTCACCCGCAAAAAAAGCTGTAAAACCGGACGTGGAAACACAGCCAGTTCCGCCCACCGTCGGCCCTGCGCGGCGCAAGCGCAGGCATGTGTTTTTGATCGTATCGCTGATCTGGGTTGTGTTCGTTCCTGCCGCGATTAGCGCCTATTATCTATGGGGCCTAGCGGCAGACCAGTATGCGTCCAGAATTGCGTTTTCGGTCCGCTCGGAAGAACAACGCTCCCCGATTGAGTTGCTGGGCGGTATCACCGACCTTTCCGGTTCCAGCTCGTCTGATACTGACATTTTATATGTCTATCTAAACAGTCAGGAACTGGTGGCGAAGGTTAATGAACGTGTGAACTTGGCGCGGATTTGGAGTAAAGTTTCGACCGAGCAAGACCCCGTGTTTGCTTATGACCCGCATGGAACCATCGAAGACCTGCATCGCCATTGGGAGCGAAAAGTCGACATTATTTATGACAGTGGCACCCAGCTGATTGAGATGCGTTTTCTGGCCTTTGAGCCCGATGATGCGCGCGCAATCGCTGAGGCTGTTTTGGCCGAAAGCACGGCGATGATTAACAACCTATCCGCCTTGGCGCGTGAAGATGCGGTTGGCTATGCGCGTGAAGATTTAGAGACCGCGTTGGCGCGTCTACGCGTTGCGCGGCAGGCGTTAACGTTGTTTCGCAATCGCACCCAGATCGTTGATCCAACGATTGATACGCAAAATCAGATGGGCGTGCTTGTGACACTGCAACAGCAGCTAGCGGATGCGTTGGTCGAGGGGGATCTGTTGCGTGACACTACGAGCGAAGGTGACTCGCGCATCGCACAGGCGAACCGTCGTGTTGAGGTGATCCAGAATCGGATAGATGCGGAACGCCAGAAGCTGGGCCTCGGAAATGAAGGCGAGGGGGGGGTCGTGTTCGCCGATTTGGTTGGCGAGTACGAAGGCCTGATCGTGGACCGTGAATTTGCGGAAGTGGCCTATACAACGGCGCTCGCCTCCTTTGATGGTGCCCAAGCCGAAGCGCGGCGACAAAGCCGTTATTTGGCGGCCCACGTGCAGCCAACGCTGGCGCAGAAGGCGCAATATCCGGAGCGCTTAAAGCTTATGCTACTCATCGCCTTGTTTTGCACTTTGACGTGGTGCGTTTTGTGCCTTGTCTATTACAGCCTGCGCGACCGCAGATAAGGTACGCCATGATCCAGCTTGACCGACTGTCCAAAAGTTTCGCAACCCGTACTGGCCGTAAAGTTATTGTGAATGACTTAACCGCGTCGTTTCCCACGGGGGCAAGCGTTGCGCTGTTGGGACGCAATGGCGCGGGTAAAAGTACGCTTCTCAAACTTATTGCGGGAACGATCCGGCCGGATTCAGGTCACGTACTTTCTACGGGATCAGTGTCCTATCCTGTGGGGTTTGCGGGGTCATTTCATGCTGACCTAACGGGGCGTCAGAACGCCCGCTTCGTCGCGCGCCTTTACGGTGTGGACACGGATGATCTTGTGGATTTTGTGCGGAACTTTGCGGAGCTGGGTGAACACTTTGATATGCCGTTTCGAACCTATTCTGCGGGCATGCGATCGCGGCTTTCCTTTGGTGTCTCGATGGCAATCCCGTTTGATACTTATCTCGTGGATGAGGTGACGTCGGTTGGCGATGGCGCGTTTCGACAAAAGAGCATTCTAATGTTCGATAAGCGGCGCGAAACGTCAGGTGCGATTGTCGTCAGCCATTCCCCCCCGATGGTGCGGCGCATTTGCGATATGGGTGCGGTTTTGGAAGACGGCGCATTGCATTTTTACGATGATATTGATGCCGCTCTGGCGCACCATGAAGAGACACTGAAACGCGCTGTCCCTGCCTGACAGTAAATCAAATGTTAATACTTTTTCTGCATCTACATGTGCAGACTTATGACTCGTTTTTTCGCTCAGATAATTCGGCCCACATTGGCCCAACGCTTCCTAATGGCTGTGCGCCACGAGGGGCTTGGTACTGCGTTGCGAAAGGCGCGTATTTTCATCGGCATGCTTTGGCGGGGTGAGGGGCAGAGCGCGTTGAGTGCAGGGGGCGGGCCAAGCCACGCGCCGGAACATTATTTGCAAAGCATTTGGCAGCAGTTGGCGCAGGGGGAGGCATTCCATCCAACGCCACCAGATAAAGGTGATCGACGTTTCATCGCGATCATAGGTGATTTGAATTTACCGCAGTGCCGCAAGTACCGGGTTGAGCAATTGGCGAGCTTTTGGGAAGGCCAAGGCGTTTCATGCGACTTCGCACATTTTCAGGACCTACCGCGGGTTACACGCCTCTTAACCCGAGCGACCCACTTAGTTGAATATCGCCTCCAGTCTTCCCCTGTAACAGAGATGATCCGATACGAGGCACGACGCCTCGGGTTGCCGATCATGTATGATATCGACGACCCGCTGTTTTCGATTTCAGCTTATGAAACATACGGCAATATGGGCGCGCTTGATCCAGCGATGAAGGCGCATTTTCAGAGTGAGGCGCCGAAGTATTTGGCGATGATGAACGGTGCGGATATGGTGTCTGTCTCAACGCCGCAGTTGGCGGAACATTGCCGTCTGTTTACCAAACGGCCTGTACATGTCCGGCGCAATTTCGCGGATGACGCGACCCTTATGATAGGGGCGTCGGCGATGAAAACGCGTAAAAAGGACGATGGCATTTTTCGCGTGGGCTTCGCCAGTGGTTCGCAAGGCCATGAGGCGGACCTTGCGAGTATTTTTTCACCGTTAGAACAGTTTATCGGAGGGAACGCCGCGCACCGATTGGTGTTGCTCGGTCATTTTGATCGCAACCGATTGCCAAAGACATTGCATGCTCAAACCGACGTCATTGCGTTCACCACTTATGAGAACTACCTGAATGAACTTGCGCAGATGAATTGTGCGGTGATGCCGCTGTGCGATGATACGTTTAACCGCAGCAAAAGTGCTGTGCGATTGATTGATGCGGCGTCGGTGGGGGTGCCATCCGTTGTTGCCCCAGTCGGGGATTTGCCGAACCTGATCGTGCAAGGGAAAACGGGGTTTGTCGCAAAGGACCAATCAGAATGGCACACCGCACTACGTCGATTTGAAAGCAACCGCGACGCAACTCGCGCGATAGGACGCGCCGCGCGTACCCAGTTGGAAACCCATTGGTCAGGCGCACCTGCGCCCCATATCATTGAGCAAGAATTACTAGACTGGGTGATCCAGTGACCAAGTGCCATATCCTATTGGCGAACGTGTTTTTTGCCCCCTTCACCTATGGTGGCGCGACGATTGTCGCTGAGGAAGTCGCCAAGGCTCTGAAAGCACGCAAAGACCCCGCTTTCGCGTATAAGATTACGGCTGTTTCCTTGTGTTGCCATAGCGGGCTTGCCGATTATACGGTGGTGAAATCCGAGAAGGATGGCATCCAAAATTTCGTCATCAACGTCCCATCGAACCGCAGCTATTCGGAACTTTACGACAATCCACATGTTACCCGCCTGATCGAGGTGCTGATGGACGATCTGCAACCCGATGTTGTCCACGTTCATTGTGTTCAGGATATGGGCGGCGGTGTGCTGGAAGCGGCGCAAACCCGCGGGATCCCCAGCGTGCTAAGCGTGCATGACTTCTGGTGGCTTTGTGAGCGGCAGTTCATGATAAAACCCGACCGCACCTATTGTGGGCAAAGCCCGATCCAAGTTGAAGCCTGTCGCGGATGTGTCTCTAATTTTGACGCGGCCCAAAAACGGTTTACCTATTTGCAAGGTATCTCGCGCATACCTGCACGGGTGACTTACCCAAGCAAATTTGCACATGATCTTTACCTTTCATCCGGCTTTGCGGCCGGTCGAAGTGTGATTTGGGAAAACGGTGTGCAGCTACCTTCCCCCGATTTTGAGGCCAAGCAGGTGGCCCGACGCGAACGGGACACGCGCCCTACATTCGGGTTTGTTGGGGGGCCTTCCCAGATCAAGGGGTGGCCCCTAATTCGTGCGGCGTTCAAATCCCTTGGGCGCGATGACTTTCGCGTTTTGTTGGTGGATGCCTCCGCCGAGGCTGACTGGTGGAGTGGTGAAAAGTTTGATGACCTTCCTGGCGAGTGGGAGATTTATCCGCGTTTCGAGCAATCGGAAATGGATCGGTTCTACGCGGAAATCGACGTGCTTTTGTTTATGTCACAATGGAAGGAGACATACGGCCTTGCGGTGCGCGAAGCCTTGGCGCGTGGTGTTTCCCTTATCCAAACTGATAGCGGGGGGAGCACCGAACACGGATCGGTTCCCGCGGATGATCTTATTCCAATTGGCGCACCGCTGGACGTGTTAAAGGAGGCGTTGNNTTGGAGGAAGCCCGATGATGTTGCGCCCCGACGATCTGCACAAGGACCCGGGCATCCTTGTTGGCACAGCAGGAAGCAGCGCGGCTTGCGTTCACATATTGATGGCCGTCCATCAGGGCGAAAGATACCTCGCTCAACAAATGGCGAGTTTTACAACCCAAACCTATCCCAACTGGCGGCTATGGGTGGGAATTGATACGCCCGATACCGGAGAAGATCAAAGTCGCAATATTTTGAAGACCTGCTCAAAACCACCGACCGTATTTGATGGGCCAATGCAAGGTGTTGCCGCGAATTTCATGGCGCTCATGTCCGCCGCCCCAGCCGGAGAAATGTGGGCGCTTGCCGATCAAGATGATGTCTGGCTACCGCATAAACTGGCACGGGCGGTTGAGACGTTAAACAAGGTTCCTTCAGACCTGCCGGCCCTTTATTGCGCCCGCACATTGATCGCGGATCATCGGCTTGGTCGCATGCGTCTTTCCCCTTTACGCCGCCGTGGTCCGAGTTTTGCAAATGCATTGGTGCAAAACATCGCCAGCGGGAACACGATTGTCCTGAATGGTGCTGCCACGCGGCTTGTCGCCTCTGTTATTGCGGATACCCCAACTCCGGTCATTCATGATTGGTGGCTTTATCAGCTTATCACAGGGGTGGGCGGGGAGGTTATCTGTGACGATCAAGCCGTTCTCTTGTATCGCCAGCACAGCAATAATGTGCTTGGTGCAAATGATTGTTGGCGCTCTCGTTTGCATCGCCTCGGGCTTATATTAGGGGGCGTTTGGGCTGGATGGACTGATCGAAATCTCGCCTGTTTGCAGCCGCTATCTGACCGAATGACGCCAGAAAACCGCCAATGCTTGGAAACATTCACCAAAGCCCGGCAGTCATCTATGTTGCGTCGAATTTCCCAGTTACGCCGAGCAGGTATTTATCGCCAACGATCCGCCGCGGATGGGGTTATGTGGCTTGCCGCGCTTTTTGGCCGCCTTTGAGGGGCAAAGGCACGGGCGTTCCCTAGAATTGTTACGCCT
>DQCL01000193.1:0-257 GCA_003533975.1 Octadecabacter sp.
CCTTGTACTCGTAGAACTCGTTTCGCGAGCATCCATGGTGCACCAGATTGCCCGAAATGGAATGCGGCCTGCTGACAGCGTCCAGATGATCGACGGTCATACCACCCGTGCTAATTTGCGAAAGGACTTCGGTCACCCAATCCGGATGGGTGGGGCACCCCGGGATATTCACCACAGGTAGTCCGCTCCTCCCCCGAAACTCTTCGCCCAGAAATCCACCGGGCGCATCGCCGTCGAAGCTGAGACCTATGGCCCCA
>DQCL01000193.1:291-8271 GCA_003533975.1 Octadecabacter sp.
TTGCCGCCAGCCGCCGTTATCCCGCCGAAAGCCGCACAACTACCCACGGCCACAACCTGCTCCGCCTTGCCTGCGAGTTGCCCGATCACCTCCTGCATCGGCAGGTCGCGCCCGGCCATCATATGATATCGTCCCGACCCGCCCGGCCCAGTCATCACCGCGCCCTCCAAACATAGAATGTCCAACTGAATGTCGTCGGCCAAAATACTGTCGATGATCGCGTTGGCCTCAGTTCCGGTTTCGACACTCAGGGCAGGATGCCAAAGTAGATTGATACCCGCAGCCTCAAAAGCGGTGATAACATCCGGCCCCTCGGCACAGAGCAGCGACAGGGTGCAACCACCGCATCCGCCCGACTGCAACCACAAGAGGTTTCGGCTGTTGCCCGTCCGGTTCATGCCTGCCCTCCGACACCGCTACGCGGGAGCGCCAGACGCAGGCAAGCCCCCCCATCAAAGGAGTTCTTCGCGCTCAGCCGTCCGCCAAGTTCATCAACCAACCGATAGCTGACATAGAGGCCAAGTCCGGTGCCCTGACCGATCGGTTTGGTAGTAAAGAACGGCTCGAACAACTGGTCTAACGCAGCATCGCTGATGCCGGGTCCGTTGTCGCGAACCTCGATCAAGAACTGATCGCAGGCCTCGCTCACAGCCACAACAATGCGCGCATCAGGGGATTGCGACAGCGCATCCAGCGCATTCTGCATCAGATTGACCAAGACCTGATGAATGTGCCCTTTGCGTGCAGTCACCACCATGTCGTCGGGGCAGCCGATCTCGATTTGGGGTTTGTCCTTTGCCCCGCGCAACACCCAGTTGGCAGCTGTCCTAATGACCGGTTCAATCGCAAATTCTTCGGACGGTTCAACCTGATTGCCCGAAAACCGACGCAGGTCCTGAACAATATCGCTGACCCGCTCCGCGCCTTCGAGAGTTCCTTCAACAAGCGGCAGGATGTCTTTCGCAATCCGGTCAATTTGCAGCTCTTGCTGCAACCTGTCCAATTCATCAGGTGAAGCGTCGCCCGTCACCGCGCCCAAATATCGGGTGATCTTTTCCCCATAGGATTTCAAGGCATACATATTGCCAAAAACAAAGCTGATCGGGTTGTTCAACTCATGCGCGACACCGGCAACCAACCTTCCCAACGCGGCCATCTTTTCCGAACTGACAAGGTGACGCTGTGCCTTTTCGAAATTGCGCAGGGCCTCATCGAGTTCGCGGTAGGCCTGCTGTAACTCACCAACAGGCCGCCCAATAAGGACCAGCCCGGCAGGGTGTCCTTTCTGGTCATGACGGATCGAGCAATTCAAAGAAAGCGGGATCGGTTCCGATTGTTTGCGCAACAAAACCTCGCAGTCATGAAACGGCTCATTGGCGTGCAGGTGATGCAGGAACGTTTCTTGAATTGCGACGTCCCTACCTTTGAGAACTTCGGTTAGAGGCTGCCCAAGCAAGTCATCCTCGCTCAGCCCAGTCAGACGCAAGAGCGCGTCGTTGACTTGTTGAATGGACCCATCGGTATCACAAACAATCAGCAGGTCCGTCATGGAACTTACAACGCTGTTGATGAACTCTTGCGCACTTTCAAGCTCTGCATTCTTTTCCTCAAGCGCTATCTGGGAGTCAACAAGCTCTGCGTAGACGCGATCCATCTGGCGAATGACTTCAACCCACGTCTCCTCGCTCTGATCCGAAAGATCGAAACCCTCTTCACGCTTCAGCCGCGAGATCAATGACCCGGTCCGGCCTGCTGGTTGTTGATGGTTTTCGTTCATGAAATCCGTTTCATTCGCCGTCAACCCCTACGGGCGCGCCCGTCGCTTTGTCATCTTCTTTCACCACGTGATATCGCTCCAGCTTACCGCGCAATCCAACCCGTGAAAGCCCCAATTCGCGCGAGGCCTTACTCTTGTTCCAACGGTGGCGGATCAGGCTTTCCCGCAATATCTTCGCCTCTATCGCCTCAACCCGCTCTTTCAACGTGCCTTGTCCAGTATTCAAAAGCGTCAGATCATCCTCTGCTTCGGGCGATGCGGACATCAGAATTCTGGGTGACAACAAGTCGGCGCTCAAGAACCCTTTTTCATCGCCCATCACCAACATGCGCTCGATTTCGTTCTTCATTTCGCGCACATTGCCGGGCCAGCAATAACGTTTCATGCAGGAAATCGCTTCGGCAGTGAAACCGGCCGAACCCTTCCCCAACCCTTCAATCGACTGTTTAAATAGGTAATTTGCCAAAAGCGGGATGTCCTCGCGGCGTTCACTCAAAGGCGGCAGTTGAACTGTCACGCCCGCCAAATGAAAGAACAGGTCTTTGCGGAAATTCCCTGCGGCAACCTCCGCTTCGAGGTCTTTATAAGAACTCGCCAACACGCGAACGTCGGTCTTGCGCCGCTGTGTCGACCCGACGGGGCGAATTTCGCCATCCTGCAATGCCCGCAACAATTTCACCTGAAACGCCGGTGGCAGATCACATACTTCATCCAATAAAATGGTCCCGCCAAAGGTCCTCTCGAACAATCCGGTGAAGTCCTGAACCGCGCTTGGCAAGGCCCCTTTCTTGTGGCCAAAAAGTTCGCTTTCCAAAACTTCGGGCGGAACCGATCCGCATTTCTGCACCGCAAAAGACTTGTTCCAACGCAACGAATTATAATGGATAGCCCGCGCCGCCAGCTCCTTGCCGGTCCCGCTTTCGCCGGTGATCAGAACTGACAAGTCATAAGGGGCGACCTGACTGAGCGTGCTGCAAATCGCATTCATCGGACTCGTCTTGCCACGCACGATCCCGTCATCGAAATCATAGGCTTCCCGAAGCTTCTGACGACGGTTGCCGACCTTGTTCTTGGCAGCACGCTCGGACAGGCGCAGTTCAATCGCCAGCAGTTCGTTCTGGCGCTGCAACTCGAACATCGAAACCGCATTGCGCAGGGTCAGGATCAACTCCTCTGGACGCCATGGCTTGGTGACATAATAATAAATTCCGGCATCATTCAGCCCCGAGATGATGTCATTGGCCTCGGTATACCCCGAGATGATAATGCGGATCACGTCGGGCCATTTCTCCCGCACCTCTGTAAGGAATTCGACACCCGATTTTTCAGGCATTCGCTGGTCACACAAGATGATCTGCACCCAATGATCGGTGAGGATCTCTTCCGCTTGCTCGGTGTTTTCCGCGGTCTGGACGTCAAATTCCTCGGACAGGTTGCGTTCAAGCGCCTCAAGCGAGCGCACCTCGTCATCGACGATCAAAATGGTGGGTTTGCTCATGGTCATGATGCTCTCCGAACGGCTTGAAGACGTGATTTGTCGCGGTGCTGTGCCAATGTGACCGGCGTGCGAGACTTGCAGATCTTGTGGACGAAGTTGTAACGCGCGACGTGGTAGGATGTGTCGAAACCAAAGAAATTGTGCCGCATTCGGGCAAGTTCTTCTTCGCGATACGCCGATAGCGGTTTGGCCTGCTCATCCGCTTGCCGCCGCTGCACCTTGGATCGTAACCGGTCCGCGAAATCAGAGCCTTCGGCAACAGCCGCAGCTTGTTGCGAAACGGTGGCGGCGAAATCGCCTTGGCTGCCCGAAATCACCCTATCGGCCAATTCAAGGGCCCGCGCCTCATTCGCCCCCATTGGCAGGCGCTGTTGAGTGATCCGATTGGCATTTTTCGCACCACAATGCAGCGGCAAGAGGTAGGTCCAGAACTCGGACCCATAAAGATTGCCCATGTCCTTGTAATGCGGGTTCACGATGACCGCCTCACGCATCCACAACTGATCGCAAGCACGGGCCAGAAACACGCCACCCGCACCGGAATTGCCGCCCATGGCCGCGACTGTCAGATGACTTTCGGTTCTAATAATCGCCTCGGCCAAATCATCCATCGCATTGATATTTCGCCAACTTTCCTCGGCTGCAACTTCCGCGGCCTCAATGACATTGAGGTGTATGCCGTTAGACCAGAAATCTCGCCCCCCCGCCAAAACAATAACTTTGGTCGGCCGCGTTAAAGTCGCTTCATAGGCCTCCAACAACCGCTGACATTGCGCGGTGGACATAGCACCGTTGTAGAAGTCAAAGTGCAGCGTGCCGACCGGACCCTGTTCGGAATAGGCAATCTCGCGGTACCCGCTATCGCTATCAAGCGGTATTTCGGGCACGTCCGGCAAATCGGCCCCAAGCACCTGCATTGCAGGGAGTTTGAACGTCGCCTCACCTTCCGGCTTGCGCAAATGGCCGATCCAGACTGCGCCATCAACCGTCCCAAGGCAAACAGCTAGCCCCGATGTCGCCAGAACATCGCCCGGCGCACCGGACATCCTACGGGCTGGGCGGGCATCATGCAGGAATACATCGACGCCGCTGATGCGGCTACGCACACCGGGCACACCGTCAGCACTGCGTATTTTGCGCAGAACCACATCCGTGGTGTCACGTGACCAGTCAATCTGGCGATCCGCCTGAACCATCAAGGGGCGCAACTGACCCCGCACATCGCTATCACTGTAGTCCAACAGGCGCGGTTCAGCACCAGATATCGTCACCCGTTCAAGAGCCTCACGCACAGCGACAAGGGCCGCGTCACTTAGCTCGGATCGGTAAAGGCTCGACTTGGCGGCGCCGCGCATCTCAAATGCGGCGCTGGCCCAAATCGGCCCTGCGTCCATCTCGGCTTCGGCCTGCAAAACGGTGACGCCCCAGCTTTGCTCATTTTCCAGTATGGACCAGTCGAGCGCCGATGGCCCCCTGTCGCCGATCACTCCAGGATGCACGATCAGACACAAATGTTCTGACCAAATGCTCTTGGGGATCGCGCGTTTGAGGAAGGGAGCGAGAATGACATCGGGTTCGAAAAGCGCAACCGCCTCCTCTAAATTCGGATCGCTGACGTCGAATTCAACGGACACATCATGCCCGTCGGCCCCCAGCTCAACGAACAGGCGTTGCGACAGCGAATTAAACCCATGAACCAGCAAGAGAATACGCATCACGACACCCCCCAAGCGATCGGGCCGGTTTCAAACATAATGCCAACGCCGACCAAAATCGCGACAGAGGCCAAGGCAATCTGCGCGCCGCCAAGCATCCGTCTCGCAGCCTGTTCCGCCCGGCGAAGCGGCCATGAGGCTGCAAGCGTCAATCCCGCCATGCCCACCGTTGAGCCAAGCCCAAAGACCGCAATATAGGCAAGCGTCGTAGCCACATCCTGCGTGGCCGCAGCGGCCATGGCCACAAGCCCTGCCGAGCCAGCCACACCATGGGCCAGCCCCACAAAGTAGGACCGAAATGAAAACAACGGCGTGTGATCGTGATCATGGTCATCCCGCGCATGGGGTTCTTTCGCCGCTTGATGGCTGTGGGCATGGAAGTGCCGCTCGCCGTCTCCGTGGCTGTGCAGGTGAAAATGCACGCGGGCGCGGCGTAGTTTTCGCAAAACGCCTACCCCCAGCGCGACCAGCATCACGCCAACGGCAAATTCGAACCCCGAGGCAACGCGCGCACTCAACACCATCCCCAATAGAAGCAACGGCAGGCTGATCAGCAGCAATGTCGTCGTGTGTCCCAACCCCCACGACGCTCCCAGCCATGCCATGCGTCGACTTGACCGGTTCGGCCCGCTTGCCAACGCCCCCACCGCGGCCAGATGGTCGGCTTCAAGCGCATGCGCCATGCCGACAACCAAACCAAGTGTGAGAAACGAAAACATTTCAGCCCCTAGCAAATCCGTGGCAACTGTTCGCCAGCTAACCAGTCGACAATTCGAGTGCCACCAAAGCCGGTTTCCATTGTGACAAACCCCATGTCATCTTCGATGACTTCGCCAATGATGGCGGCCTCGCGCCCATGCTCATGCGCTTGCATGACGGCTAGCAAGGCCTCGGCCTTATCCCTCGGACAGATCGCCACCAGCTTGCCTTCGTTGGCCACATAAAGTGGGTCCAGCCCCAATAGCTCGCAGGCCGCATCAACTTCTGGGCGCAGCGGGATATCGTCTTCGTCCAGCCGCATTCCAACACGGGATTGATAAGCGATTTCGTTCAAGGTCGCGGCAAGCCCGCCTCGGGTAGGGTCACGCAGGGCATGGATGTCTGGCACGGCGGCGACCATATCCGCGATCAACCCGTGCAAGGCGGCGCTGTCAGAGACAATCGCGGTTTCAAAGGCGAGGTTCTCACGGCTCGACATGATCGCAACACCGTGATCCCCGACCGGACCCGACACCAAAATTGCGTCACCGGGCTTTGCATTTGCGCCCGAGATATCTAGCCCATCGGGCACCACGCCAACGCCGGTCGTGGTGATGAACACCCCGTCGCCTTTGCCGCGCTCGACCACCTTGGTGTCGCCGGTAACGACGGGAACGCCTGCCTGGCGTGAAGCTTCGGCCATCGAAACGACAATGCGTTCCAGATCGGCCAACGGGAACCCTTCCTCCAGAATGAACCCGGCGGACAGGTACAGGGGCCGCGCGCCTGACATGGCGACGTCGTTGATTGTGCCATGCACCGACAAACTGCCAATATCTCCACCGGGAAAGAACAGCGGTGAAACGACGTGACCATCGGTGCTCATCACGAGCCGTCCTGTTGGCGGTGTGAACAGCGCCTGATCATTGCCCTGACGCAGCAGCTCGTTGTCGAAATGCTTGATGAACAATTCCTCGATCAGCTGCGCCATCGCGCGCCCACCGGACCCGTGGGTCATGTCGACCTGACCACGGCGGAAATTGATACGGGTCGGGAAACGCTTCTCCATCGCGTTCATTCTGCGGCCTCCTTCACACGGTCCATGCGGAACCGGCCAAAACTCCAATAGGCGGCACAAGATCCTTCCGAGGACACCATGCAGGAGCCTTGCGGATTATCCGGTGTGCAGACGGTTCCAAACAGCTTGCAATCAGTGGGTTTCTTGACCCCGCGCAGGATCGCTGGACATTCGCAACCCTTCACATCCGTGCCCGTGCTCTCGGTAGTCTCAAAGCGCTTTTCGGCGTCCCACTCGGCATAGGCGTCTGATATCCGCAGCGCGCTATAGGGAACCTCGCCCAAACCGCGCCATTCAAATGACTTTCGCAGCTCGAACACCTCGGCCATCAGGTCCTTGGCTTTCTCATTGCCCTCAGGCGTCACAACGCGGGTGTATTCGTTCTCCACCTCAAAGCGGCCCTCGTTCACCTGCCGGATCAGCATCAGCGCCGATTGCATCACGTCCAACGGTTCAAACCCGGCAATGACCACTGGCTTCTGGAACTCCTCGGCAAAGAAGTCATATGGTGCGCTGCCGATAATCGAGCTGACATGGCTTGGCCCTAGGAATCCATCAATCGAAACCTGCCCAAGCTCACGCAGTTCAGGCGATTGCAGGATATGCTGGATCGCAGCCGGAGTCAGGACGTGGTTGCAGAACACGCTGAAATTCTTTAGGTTTTCTGCCGCCGCCACTTTGATCGCAACAGCAGTCGGCGGCGTGGTCGTTTCAAACCCGATAGCAAAGAACACAACCTCACGATCTGGCGTATCGCGGGCAATCTGCAGCGCATCCTGCGTCGAATAGACCATGCGGATGTCGGCGCCAGCGGCCTTCGCCTTGATCAGACTGTTCTTCTTGCTGGCCGGCACCCGCATCATGTCGCCATAGGTGCACAAGATCACATCATGCCGTTCGGCCAGCTCAATCGCCGCATCAATGCGCGGGATTGGCAGCACACAAACCGGACAACCCGGCCCATGCACGAACTTCACATTATCTGGCATCAAATCCTGCACGCCATAGCGGAAAATCGCGTGGGTATGACCGCCGCAGAACTCCATGATGTTGTAGCTGCGCTCGGTGTCCGCCGCCCGCGCAATATCGCTAGCCAGCTTACGCGCGATGTCCTTTTGGCGAAATTCTGCGACGTATTTCATGATGAAGCCTCTTCAAGTTCGGCCATCAATGCCAGCGTGTTGGCGGCCTCTTCCGGGCTGATCTTGTTGAG
>DQCL01000140.1 GCA_003533975.1 Octadecabacter sp.
CCCGAGCTGACGCATGACGGGGCAATCATCTTGCTGGATTTCCCCGCGCTAGAGCTGAACGAGACGGGTATTCTGGCACAGATGATTTTTAAGTATCTGTGGATGCGTTCCACGCAGCGCCGTGAAATCTCCAGCCAAACCCGCCCGGTGTTCCTCTGGGCCGATGAATGCCAGTATTTTCTGTCCAGTTTTGACATGGAGTTCCAGAGCACGGCACGCAGTTCACGCACGGCCACGGTGCTCATGACGCAGAACCTGCCAAGCTTCTATGGCCGTATCGGTGGACAGCGCCCCGAACATGTCACCAACGCCATGATGGGCAATCTCAAGACCAAAATTTTTCATAACAATCAGGATGCGACCACGAACCAGTGGGCATCGGAGATGATCGGCAAAACCAGCGTCTGGCGCAGCAGCTACGGCGAGAATAGCGGCTATACGATCAACGTCACCGAGGGCCAAAGCTACGGCACCAGCCATACGGACAGCCGAGGCGAAAGCCGCAGCCATGGGAGCACATGGAGCACCTCACCCAATGGCAGCAGTTCAGGCATTAGCGACACACACGGCACCAATGACGGGCGCAGCTTTGGCCGCTCAGAGACCTACAATACCGGCAACTCTGAGGGCATGAGCAAGGGCAGCAACCGAGGCAAACAGGAACAGCGGGAATTTGCGGTTGAGCCGCACCGCTTTGGCGCGGATCTCAAGACAGGTGGTCCCGATCACCGCAATCTGGTCACTGGCGTTGTGGTGCTCTCTGGCCGCAAGTTTGCGGCTAACGGCCAGCATTGGATGGCGGTGGATTTCCCGCAATGAGGCGCTTGCTTATCTTCATTCTGTCGGTGTTGCTGGTCTTTAACACGCTGATTGGCATTGCCGCTGGCGTGTTTGATTACAGCGATCATGCCGACATTATGCGCGTCGGAATGATTATGGCCATTTTCCTGTTCAATGCCTTCCTGTTGCTGCATTGGCGCGAGAAGCTACGCCGCAAAATCCCGCCGCGAGGCTGGAAGCGTCCCAAAAAGCCTAAGCGTGAAAAGAAGAAAAAAGCGCCAGTGCCACAACCCGCCCCTGTATCCGTCCTGCCCGAACCCGAGGAACCGCGCCCCCTCGCTGCGTCAGCACGGGTGCAGCCCGTGCCACTCGAACCCGTTGCGGCCAGCTCCGCTATGCCCGATCGGCTGCGTCAGTTCGTTATCCGTGGGCAACAGGCCGTGCATCCCGAGGAGAACGCCACTGAACCCACACTCGAAGCAGAAGACCGAGGTCGATTTATACCACCTGAACACGCGAGTTAAGACCCAACGAAGTTGCTCCTCCACGTGCAAAGTTATAAGTTTTCAGCACGGAAAATTTATAGAAATTATATTAGGATTGGCGGAGATGGATAAGCATGAAAGATGCCCATACTGTAATCAATATACGACACTCACCGATGGGTCTGTCGGACAGAATCTAACAACGGTTGGAGAGTTTCTGTTTAAGGTGGCGACCAATCCTTCCCACCTTGCAAAACACAACTCGCCATTGCCGGAGGGTACGGTTTATTTCTGCAGTTCGTGTGACCAACGTTCCTTCTGCTGCCCAAATTGTGAAAAAATGAGCATACACAAACTGTTGGATACAGCAATCTGCCCGCACTGCAGCACAAGGTTTATCGCTGTCCAGTAGTATGAGATCGGCCTCTTGTGGCCTGGGAGAATTGTCACGCCGCTAAACTGAATCTATTAGTCTTCCATCGCCTCATAGTCGGGTGGTGTGTTCAGGCTCACGATGCTGACGCGCTCGATCACCGCGTCGTTTTCATAGCGCCCGATGGTGCCGTCATATTCATGCAGTGACTTCACGCGGTATTCCTGCAAGGCAAGGATGATCTCGCTCAGCTTGTGGCCGCGCATCGTCACGGCTTTACCGCGATGCGTGAAATACATATATTCTCGCCCGTTGAGCTTCTTCCATTCCGCATTGTCGAAATGGCTGTACTGGAACAGGTGCATTTCATCCTCGCGCGTGCAGAGGATGAAGCTCACCTGGGGATGCCCCCCAGAATCGACATAGGCACGATAAATCGGTTCGCTATCACCGTCCGTTGGCATCGTGCCGTGCTGGTGCAATATGCGCTCATGCGGTTTCACTATCGCTCACGCTCCTGCTCTGGGGTTTTTTCGGGTTCCAGGGCATGATGGCCGCGCCATCGCTCTTTCACCGTGTCCCATGCGCTGCGGAAATGGCTGTGCCATTCCCCGCGCATGTCAGAGAAATGCACGCGCATATTGCGCCACCAACCGCCCACACTCGCTGCCTCGCCGCGTTCCGTCTGGTTGGCTTCGCCTGTTTCGGTTTGCTCGCGCTCATCCTGTCCCGTCCGCACAGCCTCGTTTTGGATGCGGTTAAAATCCGCCTCCAACTGTGCTGTGGTGGGCTCGTTGCGGCGCTCAATATGGTAAGCCTGCGCGGGCAGGTCTTCGGATTTCAGCGGCAGGGCTTCATCGCCGCTGCTTGCGGTGCAGGAGATGCGAAAATCCCAACCGGCGTCTTCCAGCATGCGGTTCTGGATCTTCGGCCAGTCATAGCGCCAGTCCTTGGCGGTCTGGGGCTTGTTAAACAGCGGATCGACCTTGGCTGCCCAAGCGCCGTTTTCGCTGTCCCACGCACGCGGAGACACGAGCACATGCGCGTGCGGATGGAATAACTTATACCCGGTGACATCGCCGCCATTACTGCGCTCGATCTTCACATGCGGCATATCCACCGCCTGAACTTGATGCGCTTCAAGGAAGGGAAAGCCCGCGTCCTTCCAGCCGATTAATTTCTGTTCGCCGGTGATGTATTCACCGCTTTTGCTGTCAAAAATGCGGTCGCGCTCACGCACGGCTGAACCGTATTTGTGAAAGGCGATGTCGACCACGTAACCGCGATCCAGAAATTCCTTTTGGGCAAACTCTAACACTGCGGCTTTGCGCTGTTCTGGGGTCAGTTCCCATGCCAGCCCCAAGACGACATCGCGCCCCGTGCGCGAGTCCTTGCGGGTCTCATTTGCTTCAATGTTGTTCCAGAGTGCCGCCCTGTCAAAATGCCAGTCTGGAGCATCCTCACAGGATAGGATGCAGGACGTCTCGATATCTGCCGAGCGTCCAGCAAAACGATGCGTCCTGTTTGCCGCCTCGTCGCGCAGGTTTTCGCCTGCGCGGTAAGCTGCCGCCGCCACGGCGTTTCCGCCCGTGCGGCGTTGCACGGGGTTGGTCTTGCAGGTCAGGTTGCGAATCTCGGCCATGCCCAACTGTAGCAAGAAAAGGTTAAGAAAGTATAACGGCACGTATACATGTTGCTGCGCAACATACGTGCCGAACGACCCCCTCCCGTCCCCACAAGGGGGAAGCACGTTCAAACGCCACGCAGGCTAACAGGCACTTTCACCCCATCGAGAAACAGCCCCAGACGATCGAGCTAAACGCCGATCGCGGACCTGTTCGCTCAGGGGATCAAATGCCTGTGGTCACTCTACCGCCGTTGGTGCGGCCCCTTCCGAAGCCAGGGGAAGCTTTGTATGCCAGCGGCCATCTTGCGTCCCTATTTGGCGCAGCCCGAAAGCAACGTCTTTCGGGCCTGCCCTTCGGCGAGAATGGGGTAGCAAGGGCAAAGGTGCGAAGCGGGAGCAGAGCCACGCACAGGATGCGTCAGCATCCGAGCATGAGGGCCAAGTGGCCTCTCAGAAACGAAGGTTAGGCTGCTTATGCGTCCTTCGCTGTGGACAACCCTCTGTAATCCAGTGGTTCAACATAGTATCGCTGATAGGCTTTGCATCATGCCTTTTGCGAGTATGGTGCCGCTACGCCTATTTCAATGGTTGAGTGAACAACCCGCACAGAAGGGGCGACCGAGGGAAATAATGAAATGAATGCAGTTGAAATCGAAGAAGCCATATCGGCATTGGCCGAACTGCCTTTCGACGTCAAAGAGTTTCCGTTCGCCTTCCTACTCGCATTTGGAAACAAAGCCACGACCATCAAAATGTTGCGCAAAGGAGCACGAAACAAGTCCGACCAGGGCGGTGTGCTTCAGACCAATAAGATCCACTTGAAGGTTTGCCCCGAAGGCGAGGTCACAAATTCTCTTGCCGAGCTGAAAGCCAGCCCTGCAACAACCAAAGCCAAGGCGAAATTTGTCCTGGCAACTGACGGCACCGATCTTGAGGCCGAAGACCTGGCAACGGGTGAGACCATCGCCTGCGCCTACACCGACTTTCCCGATCACTTTGGCTTCTTCCTGCCCCTAGCGGGGATCAGCACCGTCAAGCAAATCCGTGAGAGTGCTTTTGACATCAAGGCGACTGGCCGTCTCAATCGGCTCTATGTCGAGCTGTTGAAGGACAATCCCGAATGGGGCACAGCCGCACGCCGCCACGACATGAACCACTTCATG
>DQCL01000275.1 GCA_003533975.1 Octadecabacter sp.
CGCGCAAGCACCGCGCGCGCGGCGCGCAGCCCGGGGGCATCGCCACCGCGACCAAGGCGTTCCATTGTGACATCAAAAGCGTCGCGTTGTTCGTCCGGATTCGCCAGAACGTTAACAAGCGCTTCCGCAATCGGTGCCGGCGTGCAATCGGCACCGATGAATTCGGGAACGACGCGGGTTTCGCTGACGAGGTTTACCAAAGTCACGGTGTCGGTCAGAAGCATGCGGCTGATGATTTGGCGGCTGATCCAGCTCATGTCATAGGCGATCACCATCGGGGTGCGCGCGGCGGCAAGTTCCAGTGACACAGTGCCAGAGGCAGCCAAAGCCACGTCCGCGCACGCCATCGCCACAAGGCGTTCACGCGCCGCGGCTTCCGGGGAAAGGCCTTTGCAAGGCAGGATGCAACGGTTGGTATTTTTCAATGGAAGTGCGGCTTCGACGGCCTCAGCCAGATGCGGTAATGTTGGAACGATGACCGTTTTGAACGCCCCGCGTGTCTGGGTGAACGCCGCATCAAATGTTTCAGCAAGGCGAGCAATTTCAGAACGGCGCGATCCCGGCAACATGGTCAAAACAGGTGATTTGGTAATGCGGTGACGGGTTTTGAAGGCGTCAATCTCATCCTGACGAACGGGTGGTTCGGAGGCTACCGGGTGCCCGACAAAATCACATGCCATGCCTGCGGCTTCCATAAAGGGTGGTTCAAACGGGAACAGCGCAAGCACGTGATCAATGACCTTCGCCATTTTTTCCGCGCGTTTTGGGCGCCATGCCCAAACGGTCGGGGCCACGTAATGCACAGTTCTTATACTGGACCCTGCTTTCACAAGCCCCGCGACACGTAGGCAAAAATCAGGGCTGTCGATCGTGATGAGCACATCAGGTTGGGCGGCGATCACCGCGTCAGCTGTTTGGCGGATGCGCCGTTTCAGGTGTCGATACTTCGGGAGGATTTCCGCAATGCCCATCAAAGACAGCTCTTCCATCGGGAAAAGGCTGTTCACGCCGAGGTTTTGCATCAACGCCCCGCCGATTCCTTCAAAGGAAACATCCGGCACTTCAGCTATCAGCCCCTCCATCAAAGCCGCGCCGAGCTTGTCACCAGACGGCTCACCCGCGATCACAAACACCTTCATGGGCTCACCCAAAGGAACATGTCTTGAGCGTCAAGGATTGCGACGACTTGCGGCAGGTCTAAAACCATCACAGTGCCACTTGGAATTACGATGCCTGTCAAACCCGCTTCGGCAGCTTGCATAGCTGTTTCTGGCCCAATGAGCGGCATGTCGGCGACGAGGAGTTGGTCGGGCTTCGGTGCCTTGTACAATACAGCGCCATCGGCTGTGATCGGCTTTTTATCGGTTTTCCCGGAAAGCCAATCTGCGGCGCCATTTACTGCTTCGCTTACAGTTTCAACGGCCAATGAAATCGGGTCGGATGCCTCGCTGCGCGGGTCTAACGAGGCGCAGTGATCCTGTAGCAATGCGGACGTTCCACGTGCGTCTTCAATTGCGATTACAGCGCCATCCCGTAGGAGCATCGCCTGTCCTTGATCCGCACGTCCCATTTCGGTCAATGCGTTCTGGGCGGCAACTAGTTCGCGGGTTAAGTCTGGTGGCACGGTCTTGGTGTGAACACCTGCCATTGGCAATAAATCGGGCGCAACCTCATGGGCACCAACACTGGCAAACCCGTGTTCTTCAAAAATCGTTACGATTTCGCGCAATGTGCCATCATCGCCTTTGGCCATGGCCGCCATCAAACGCGGCACAAGCGGCGCTGTGAGCGGATCAATCGCACTTGGATCAACGTCAGGACGTTGCACAGCACCAGCCATGCACACCTCGGTCACGTTGAGGGATCTCAAGGTTTCAAGGAAGGTTCCGAGCGTTTCGATACGAAACGACACTCGCGCAAACTCGCCGTTAATTTCGGATTGAAATCCGCGCATTTCGCAAATGATCGGGGTGCGGCCCTGCGCCATGAGGCTGCTAGCCAAATGAGGAGGCAAGCCGCCCGTCCCTGCAATAAGCGCGACAGTCATCTTGGGGTCAGGAAATGGCGGTCCGTATCGGCGAGGATGAAATCGACCATTTCAGAAACATATGCGCTTTCAGACTCGTCACCCAAACGGCGGGCACGATCCATAAAAGATCCATCTCCGTCTTTCAGGGTTTGAAACGCGACCCGCAGCGCTGAAATGTCTTTGCGGTCCACGCCACGGCGCTTCAACCCAACAAGGTTTAGACCGTCCAGCTCACCACGTGGTCCCTGAACCAAACCATGTGGAATGACATCATTTGTGACCATTGAAAGCGCCCCGATAATCGCCCCTTTGCCGATGCGCACGAACTGGTGGATGCCACATAGACCGCCGATGATAACGTCGTCTTCAATGATGCAGTGACCCGCGATAGCCGTTTGGTTCACGACAATCACGCGATCCCCAACAATCGCGTCATGGGCAACATGACAGCCCGCAAGAAAAAACCCGTCATCGCCGACTTTGGTAATTCCACCGCCGCCTTCTGTACCGGGGTTCATTGTCACGTGTTCGCGGATGCGGTTGCGCTCGCCAATGACCAACTGTGCCGCCTCGCCACGAAACTTTACATCCTGTGGGATTTCACCAATGCAGCAGAACGGGAAAATCGACGTGTCTGCACCAATTTGCGTGTCACCTGTCACCACCACATGGGATTTCAGTTCAACCCGATCGCCAAGCACAACTTTCGGCCCGACAATGCAAAATGGTCCAATCGAAACGTCCGCGCCGATCTGCGCTCCGTCTTCGATAACGGCGGATGGATGAATGGCCATATTCAGCTCTGCATGTCCATCATTGCGGTAAATTCTGCTTCTGCCGCGAGTTCGCCGTCTACGGTTGCGACACCTTTGAATTTCCAGACCTTGCCTCCGGGCTTACCGCGCGTGGTTTCGACCTTCATCGTGAGGACATCACCAGGGACAACTTTGCGGCGGAACTTACAGCCGTCGATGCCCATAAAATAGATCAGCATGTTCTTGTCCATCAGGCCCATTGTTGCCCCGACCATGACCGCAGAAGTCTGCGCCATCGCTTCGATAATTGTGACACCCGGCATGATTGGCGTGCCCGGGAAGTGGCCCTGAAAATGCGGCTCATTCATCGTGACGTTCTTGATGCCCGTCGCGGAGGTTGTGCCTTCGATGTCGACGACTTTGTCCACCAGCAGGAACGGATAGCGATGCGGGATAATCCGTTGGATCAATTGGATATCTGCGGATGTGATCGGGTCTGACATGTGGTTCTCCCTGTGGACGTTGTCCGTCCGGTGTTGTCGTTACATATGACTAACAAGACCGCTAAGGCGCGGCAAGACGCACTAGTTCTCCGGGATATCTTCAGTCGTGGTGTCAGGCGTTTGCATTGGTGTCATCTGTGCACCGTCCCCGATCGTGGCATCAATCTTCACGATTGCGTATTCCGTCACGTCGATGCTCCCGAGCGAAAGCAAAACCGAACGGCGATCGAGAATAGCAAAAGCGCCGCGTTCTACCATCAACTCACCAAGGATCGGGCGTGTCGCACTCAGGAATTGGTCACGCCCAAGCGAAAGTGTCTCCTCCAAAGCGCGTTCTTTCGCGTCTTGGGCACGCCGGATCGCCTGTGCTTTTTCATCAAAAGCGACAGCTTCTTCGCGGAACACAGCGACATCCATTTCGCTGCGCTGCGCCGCAAGCGCGAGTTCTTCTTCCCGAAGAGCCTGCGCGATCCGTCCGTTCTCACTGGCGAGTTCATCGCGGCCCTGCGCATAGGATTGGCCAATGCGTTGCCCAAACTGCGACTGTGTAAACATCAGTTCGATATCAACGGTTAAGAACGTCGGAGCGACCTGCCCCGTCGGAATTTCAAACAATGTGGGGTCAACAGCTTGTTGCGCAGTCGCGCCGCCCGAAAGAAGCGCGAATGCAATCGCTGCCAGCAAACGAGAAACCGAACTGGCCGCCCTGAAACGCATCAGAAGTCCGTTGAAATCGTCACGTCAAAGCTCTTGGTTTCGTCATTGGCCTGCACATCAAGCGGTTCAGTATAGTTAAACCGCAGCGGGCCAATTGGTGTGTCCCAGAAGAGTGAGGCACCAGCAACGGTGCGCGGCGTAAAGTCGTTGTAAAGCGTGTTGGTCGCGTTCGCGCCATTGCCTACATCCCAGACGGATCCGTAATCAAGAAACAGGCCACCAGAAATCCCGTACTCTTCAGGCAATCCAAGTGGGAATTCAGCCTCAAGGCGCGCAACTGCAAACGCGTTACCGCCTAATGCGTCATCTGTCACAGCATCCCGGGGACCAATGCCGCCAGGCTGGAAGCCACGCATTGTCCGGCTGGACAAGAAGTAGCGATCCGTAATCCGGCTGTCGCCATCCGAATAGCTGAGATAGCCCCCCTCGAGTGTCGCACGCAGCGTCACCTCTTCCGATAAGACAAGCGTCTGCGCAGTAATTTCAGCAGTCGTTTCGATGAACGTGCTGTCCCCGACACCAAATTCCTGCCCAAAGCGCACGAGCACGCCCGCGTTTGGATTCAATCCAGTCCGGCGTGTGTCGTAGCTGTAATTATAACCAAGGGAGTTGGTCGCAACCGCGCCTTCCGCTCCATCCGCGACGATAAACGCCGACGTAGTGGAGACATCTGTAATATCGGTGTAATCATACGCGTAATACAGAACCAAACGGCCATTTTCGCTCACGGGGAAACCAATGCGCGGGCTGAAAAGGCCAGTTGTCGTATCATACAGCGCGTTCTGGTTGTCCGTCGACTGGTAGCTTGCGTTAATGCCAAAACTTAGGTCGCGCCCCAAAAGACGTGGTTCAGTAAAGCCGAAGCTTAAGACCTGACTTTCCTCACCACCTTGGAAGTTGAAGTTAAGTGACTGACCACGGCCCAAGAAGTTACGCTGGCTAAATTTCGCCAACAAGCTAAAGCCGTTGTCGCTTGAGAAATTACCGCCGAAAGACAATGATCCGGTCGGCGCCTCGGTCACGTCCACATCAATAACGACCTGATCAGGGCTTGAGCCTTCTCGGGCATCGACATCCGCATTACCGAAATAACCCAAAGCGCGGATACGTTCTGCACTTTCGCGGATCTGGCGCGGGTTAAACGGGTCCCCTTCGACCACGTCAAAACGGGATCGAATAACGCGGTCAAGTGTGGTGTTGTTGCCTTCGATGTCGATACGTTCAACGAAAATACGCGGGCCATTTACGAGAACAAACTCAACATCCAATGTCAGCGTGCGGTCATTGCGCGTGATACGCGGGTCAACACGCACGAAGTTAAGACCCTGTTGGATCGCAAGGCGCTCAAGGCGAGCAATGTCACGCTCAATCAGTTCAGGTGAATAGGTGACGCCGGTGCGAAGGCGCAGAGCATTCTCGTAGTCCGCAGGGTCTGCATCCGTAACTTCAGACGATACGGACACATTGCCGAATTCGAACTGTTGACCTTCTTGAACGTTGAACGTGATGAGGTAGGCATCACGCTCGCGTGTCAGGGATACGTCGACGTTTTGAACTTGGAAATCAACGTAGCCGCGGGACTGGTAAAAGTCCGTGAGGACTTGCTGATCAAAGGCAACACGGTCAGCGATGTAGGTATCGCGCCCAATGACTGCACGAAGAATGCCTGCTTGCTTGGTCTCAAGAACGCGGCGCAAGCGGCTTTCGCCGTAAGCACGGTTACCGACAAAGCTGATGCGCTCGACTTCAGTCAAGCCACCTTCAAAGACTTCAAATACCAGATCCACTCGGTTGTCTGAACGCTCGATAATGCGCGGCGAAACGGTCGCATTGATGCGGCCCTGGTCGGCGTAAACCTGCGTGATTGCCGCAGTGTCGGCTTCTGCTTGGCTGGGGCTGTAAACGCGGCGTGGCTGGCTTCGTACAACTGCGCCCAGCTCAGCATCACGTACACGGCTGTTGCCCTCAAATGTGATACGGTTGACGGTTGGGAACTCTTCAACACGAATAACCAATGTGCGCCCTTGGGGGACGACATCAACGGTTTCGAACAAACCGGTTGCGCGAATCCGTTGGGCCGCATCATTGAGCGCGCCCGCAGTCACGGCTTCGCCTTGGCCAAAACCTAAATAGGTCAGGATCGTCGAGGCTTCGATCCGTTGGTTCCCTTCGACGGAAACGTTGGAAAAATTGAAGTTTTGGGCCGTTACCGGGGTGGCGACAGCCAGCATCCCAGAAACGAGTATAAAGGCGACGGTCGCCCCTACCCGAATACGTCCCAAAATCGCGGTCACAGCTTTCAGCGCATTGTTCATTTTTTTTGCTCGTTTAGACATCCCAAGTGGGTCCGGTCTACCCGTGCTGCGTGAGGTTGTCAAAAGCAACAAACGCGCCACACAGAACCAACTGCGAGACGCGCTAAATAATGCCGATTGATTGAAAAATTTAGGTGTAGAGAGCCGGCGTTGCCCGCTTGCTACTTCAGCGATCCAATCCAAGCACCCATACCGAGTGCCACAACGATTGTGGCGAGATACATCAAGCGATCCCAATTCAGGTTCACAAGAAGGCTAACACCTTGGTATCCGGCTGTAATCGTCTGCATTGCTTTATCCTCATCTGGATCATCTTGCGGACAAAGTGACGACCAAATGTGGCAACTTCTGGGCAGCGTTATGACAACTGTAAGGTATTACCTGCCGCCCCTTACGGGCAGAACAGCAGGTCATTGCCAACTGCAAACAACATCAAAGTACCGATGAGCGCGATTCCGACTGCCATTAAAATCCGCAGCGCACCGTCGCTTGGCATCTTACCTGTGACGGCTTCATAGGCATGAAAAACGAGATGCCCGCCGTCCAGAATAGGAATCGGGAACAGGTTCAACAGGCCAACAGCAGTGGACAGAACGGCAATAAAACTGATGAAGCTCAGCGTGCCTTGGCTGGCCATTGAACCGGATGTTTCCGCGATCCCAACCGGCCCACTCAAGTTACACGTATTGATATTTCCGATGATCATTTGCTTCAGCCCATTAATGGACTGCTTGATGATGTACCAAACCTGCTGGATCGCCAATTTCATGGCTTCTCCGATGCCCACCGCTGCGGTTGCAGGTTCAAAGAACAAACCACCCGTCCCGATGCCCAGCTTCGGCTCGTCACGCATGGACCCATCTTGCTGAGGAATCGCAGTTAAGCGTGGTGTAAGTGTGCTTTCAAACGTCTCACCATCGCGCCAAACCACCAATGAAATAGGCTGTTCACGCGTTTCATTCACGAACTTAATCATGTCATTGAACTGATAAACCGGCGTGCCGTTCATACTGACAATGACATCACCGATTTTCAGATCAGCATCGTCCGCTGCGGATCGTGGGGTGATGGCCTGAACGTATGCAGGCTGTGGCTGTGGGCCAAGCACTGTCATCTGTTCGCCGTTACGTTCGATGGTGTATTCAACAGACGGCTTAGACGCCACATTCGCCACCGCAGCGCCAAAGCCATCGGGATAATTCAACGCTATCCCTTCAACCTCAAGCAAGCGGTCCCCTGCCTCAAGCTGCTGTTCAATCGTTTCTGGAAAGCCTGGTAAAGCCGAAACCGTCAGCGGGGTAGTAGGCTGTCCTTGGAACATCAAGACGCCGGAAAACACAATGAAAGACAGAATAAAATTGAATATCGGGCCAGCCGCAACTGTCGCTGAGCGCGCCCAAAGCGGTGCGCCGAGCATGGTGTTTCGCTCCGTCAACGCCTCGGTATGGGCAATTGCCTCAGCTGACAACGCTGAGCGATCTTCGATGTAGTCATCCAGCTTTGCGCCGTCTTCAGCCGCATCGCGACCACCGACGGACGCCGCATTCGCGTCCCCCAGAAACTTGACGTAGCCTCCAAACGGAAGCGCAGCGATCTGCCAAAGGGTGCCACGCTTGTCACGGCGGCTCCAGATGACTTTGCCAAACCCAATCGAAAAGACCTCAGCATGGACGCCAGACCAGCGGCCCACAATGTAGTGGCCATATTCATGGATCGCCACGATGATCGACAATGCGATCACAAAGAACAGCATCGTAAAGGCGATATTCCCGAAGGACGGGATCAGGTTTGTCATGAAATCCAAGGTCTAACTCTCAATCTTCGCAATTTCTTCGCCAGCAAGCGCACGCGCCATACTGTCGGCTTGGTTAACGCTATCTAATGTGATCGTGGCATTTTGCAGCCCCTCGCGGGACAACATCGCGTCAACAACACTGTCGACGATCCGTGCCATATCCGTAAACCGACAGGCACCCGCAAGGAACCCGTCCAGCGCATGTTCTTTGGCGGCGTTGAACACCGCACCCGTTAGGCCACCCTCCTCCATCACCTTCTGGGCAATGGCGAGTGCAGGGTATCTGGCCGGTTCTGGTGCGCGGAAATTTAGCTGGCCGATGGCGGCAAGGTCAAGACGTTCAACAGGAACGTGTTTGCGATCCGGCCAGTTCAGGGCAAAACCAATGGCGTGGCGCATATCCGGTGGACCGACATGGGCCATCAATGCCCCGTCATTGAACCCGACAAGCGCATGGATCAAACTTTCGGGGTGAACAATGGTTTCAATTTGCCTTGCCTGAATGCCAAAAAATTCTTTTGTTTCAATAAGCTCCATCGCTTTATTAAACATGGAAGAGCTGTCGATGGTGATACGTTGGCCCATATCCCAATTGGGGTGGCTAGACGCCTCTGCCACAGTAACACTATCCAAAGCCTCGAGCGGGTGATCGCGAAACGCGCCGCCGCTTGCCGTGATGATAATGCGTTCTACCGCAGCAACGTCTTCACCAATCAATGCTTGAAACACGGCTGAGTGTTCAGAATCCACCGGCAAAACAGTTGCCCCTAACCGGTTGGCTTCGTTCATCAAAAGCGGGCCAGCGGTGACGAGGGATTCCTTGTTCGCCAGCGCCAGTGTCGTTCCGTGTTTCAACGCTTCAAGCCCCGGCGCAAGGCCAGCGGCACCGACAATTGCCGACATGATCCAATCCGCGGGTCGTGCCGCAGCTTCTATCAAAGCGACTTCACCAGCGGCGGCTTCAATTCCAGATCCGGCCAACCCATCACGTAACTCGTTCAGTTTTGACGGGTCAGATGTTACCGCAACTTCAGCACGTAGTGCCTTGGCATCTTTGACTAATTGAGGAATGTTCTGTGATCCCGTCAGGGCCACGACGGCATAGCTGTCAGGGTCTCGCGCGATCAGATCTATCGTGCTTTGCCCGATAGAACCGGTCGCCCCCAGAATGGAAACACGCCGCATGCCCACTTCTAGACCGAGACCTGCATGACCAAGGACAATACCAGCAAGAAAATCACAGCGCCGGACACTGCATCAAAGCGGTCCAAGACACCGCCGTGGCCCGGTATGAGGTTTGAGCTGTCCTTGATACCCTGTTTGCGCTTAAGCGCGCTTTCGGCGACATCGCCCATTTGCCCAGCAAACGAGGTTAGTACCGAGATGATAATCAAACTCACGGGGGAATCGTTCCAGATAACAAAGCAAAGGCCAACCAATGCAGCCCCAACCCAACCCGCGATCGTACCCGACCATGTTTTCTTAGGGCTGATCGACGGCCAAAACTTCGGCCCGCCAAATGTCTTTCCAGCGAAATACCCCATGACGTCAGAAGCAATTACGACCAGCAGCATCCAGAGTATGAAAATGACACCCTCGTTCGCACGAAACATAAGCAAACCAGCCCCGACAAGCGTTGGAACAAAGAGCAATGAAAACAGCCCCTTCCCCATCGGTAATTTCCCAGCCACCTGCGCCAACGCAAGCGCGACGATTATTCCAAGGGCCAGCCAAACCGCGATACCGCCGATGAAGGCCAGCAACATAATTACAAACGAGAGGCCCGCAACCATAACGCGTTCGCGGCCTGAATAGAGGTTAAACATGGACATCAATTCCCATGTCATCGCCCAAACGCAAAACGCGACCAATAGATTGAACCAAATTCCGCCCAGATAGACCGCGGCCCCACCAACTACAGTCATCACAACCGCTGAGCCAACGCGCGGACCTAGGTCAGACCAATTTGCCATATCAGGCCTTCACCCCACCAAAGCGGCGATCACGCGACTTGAACCCGAGCAAAACATGGGAAAACACCTCAGATGTAAAGTCCGGCCAAAGCGTGTCGATGAATTCGTATTCCGCGTAGGCAGACTGCCAGAGCAAGAAGTTCGATATCCGAGCCTCACCGCTGGTGCGGATCACAAGGTCAGGATCAGGTAAGAAATAAGTGTCCAGATATTTGGGCAGCGTTTCATCGTTCACATCTTTCGGGGCGAGCTTTCCTGCTGCGACATCATGCGCCAAGCGGCGTGTCGCGCGTGCAACCTCATCGCGGCCGCCATAGTTAATAGCAACGGTCAAATGAACGCGGTCGTTTTCGGATGTCAGCAGTTCCAGTTCGTCCATCAACCCGACGAGTTTATCGTCAAGTCGAACGCGGTCGCCAATGAAGCGAACCCGAACGCCGTTAGCCAACAAATCACGCGCTTCACGTTGAATGTAGCGGCGAAACAGCTTCATCAAACCTGCGACTTCGGTTTGCGTGCGCTTCCAGTTTTCAGTGGAAAATGCAAATATTGTCAGATACTTAACGCCCAGCTCCGGACAGGATTCAACGATTTCGCGCACGCGCTTTGCACCGGCGTGATGCCCAAACAAGCGTGGCCGTCCGCGCATCTGTGCCCAGCGTCCGTTCCCATCCATAATGATAGCAACATGATTTGGACCGTTTTCTATATCTTTGGCCATATCAGTGGCCCCCGCTCTACTCATCTACCTCTCACCCGCGAATGCGGATCAGACTTGCATAATCTCAGCTTGTTTCACTTCAAGCTGCTCATCAATGCGCTTGATGAAATCGTTGGTCATGTCCTGAACTTCAGTTTCCCAGAGTTTCTGGTCATCTTCGGACATGCCGTCGTTCTTGGCTTTCTTGATCTGGTCCATGCCGTCGCGGCGCACGTTGCGGATACTGACCCGCGCGTTTTCAGCATATGTGCCCGCAACCTTCGTCAGATCGCGGCGACGCTCTTCGTTGAGCTCAGGGATCGGCAGCATGATGATCGTGCCGTTCAGCTGCGGATTGATGCCCAAGCCGCTTTCACGAATGGCCTTTTCAACCTTACCAACAAGGCCTTTGTCCCAAACATTCACCGTGACCATGCGAGGCTCAGGAACGTTAACGGTGCCAACTTGGTTGATTGGCGTCATGGACCCGTATGCATCCACCATCACTGGCTCCAGAATAGACGCAGAGGCGCGACCTGTCCGCAGAGAGGCGAACTCAACCCGCAAATTGGCAATCGCACCGTCCATACGGCGGTTCAAATCGTCGGTATCTAGAATAAAATCATCTGACATAGTGCTGCTCTTCTCGCGCTGTTTCGGTTGATATACAGTTAATGCGCGGGGTTTGTATAGAAGGCCTGCGCAGAAGTTGCGCAGATCAGCCGGTTTCAGTCCGGATATTTGTACAGCGGCGGGCGTGGTCGGCAGAAACGAGACTGGTGCGATCGACTAACGCAGCCTGCTGGCACGACATTCAGTCGCTAACGACCGTTGACGTTCCCGTCCCATCCAGAATGCTTTTGAACCCGCCGTCAGCATCAAGACTGAACACAACAATCGGCAGGTGGTTTTCACGCGCCAAAGCGATTGCGCTGGCGTCCATCACACCAAGATGCTGTGCCAGAACCTCGTCGTATGTGATCTTGTCATAACGTTTGGCGTCATCGTGCTTGGCGGGGTCTTTGTCGTAGACACCATCGACCTTGGTGCCCTTAAAAATAGCTTCGCAGGCCATTTCGGACGCACGCAAAGTCGCGGCAGTGTCCGTGGTGAAATACGGGTTGCCCGTTCCGGCGGCAAAAATACAAATGCGTTTCTTTTCAAGGTGACGCACGGCGCGGCGGCGG
>DQCL01000297.1 GCA_003533975.1 Octadecabacter sp.
ACACGAGAAGACAGATTGGCGATTCAACGTGGCCTCGCTGCGCGGGGCTATGATGTTGGAACAATCGACGGCGTGATTGGACGGCTTACAGAGGCCGCGATCAGAGACTTCCAGCAACGTCAGGGGCTTGCCGTGACGGGTATTGCTTCGGCTGAAGTGCTCTCGAACCTTCGGTAATCTTGTCCTTTAGGCCCAAATCAGGTGCGTAACGTGGTAGAAGATTGGGGCGGCGAAGATCACGCTATCAAGCTGGTCGGTGAAACCGCCTTGGCCGGGGATCAGGTGTGACCAATCTTTGATCCCACGGTCGGCTTTGATAGCAGCAAACACCAAATTTCCGAACATGCCCGCTGTTGAGGCAAGTGCGGCCATCGCCATTGCACCGCCGATCCCGAAGGGGGTCATCCATGCGAGTAACCCACCGATCAAGGCTGCAGATGCAACGCCGCAAGCCATGCCTTCCCACGTCTTTGAAGACAGGTTCGGGATGATGCGGGTTTTTCCGATACGACGACCAAAGAAGAAATCCAAAAGATCACCAAATTGAACAACCATGATCAGGAACGCGATGAGAAGCACACCTCGATCCGCAGGATAGCCCGCGACGTCGATCATCAAGAGTGCAGGGACATGGGACATGCAGAAGACGGCGATCATTAGCGCCCATTGGGTTTCTGCGACGCGAATTAAAAAGCGGTCCGGGTTGCCACGCAGGGCGGAAACGACGGGAAGCATTAAAAAGGCATAGACCGGAATGAAAACCGTATAGAGCGCCTGCCAATCGAGTCCAACGAACAGGTATTGCAACGGAAGCACCACGAAAAACCCAAGCGCAAGGGCCAGATGGTCAGCTTGTCGCTTGTTCGTGAGGGTCAGGAATTCCCGCAATGCGGCGAAAGATGCAAAGGCAAACAAGACGATAATGCCAACCTTTCCGGCGATCAGCGCCAGCGTGAACAGGATGACCATGCCCCACCAGCTGCGCACCCGCGTCTTGAAGGTTTCCACGACAGGGTTGCCTTCGCCGCCACGCGCACTGAGGACTTCACCGAAAAGGGTGAGCAAGAGCATGAGGCCGCAAACGCCAAGGAACAGGCTGATAATATCTGAATCCGTTGATGTCATAGCCGATCTTCCTGACGTGGTGCGAGGCTGACAAGCGCATTTGATGCACGTTCCAGAAAGGCGTCTTTGGTTTCGTCATCGTCAACGTGAATCGGCGTGCCAAAGGTAACGGTGCAGATCAACGGTAACGGGATGACTTCGCCTTTCGGCATGATTTCTGTCACATTGGCGATCCAAGTGGGCACAAGGTCTACGTCGGGGCGGGCTTTGCCCATATTGAACAAGCCCGATTTAAACGGCAGCAACGGATCCGTTGTCATGTTGCGGTTGCCTTCAGGAAAAATGATGAGCGATGAACCATCGTCTAACGCGTCCAGAATGTTCTGCATCGGGTCATTGTTTTCATCACGCGCTTCGGGGCGGCGGTCCACCAGAACGCAGTTGAAAACTTCAGGTCCGACAAAGGCCCGCAGTTTGTTTTTCAGCCAATAGTCTGCGGCAGCGACAGGGCGCACGTCACGGCGGATGCTGGGTGGCATACACGACCAGATCATCGGCATATCGGCGTTGCTGACGTGATTGGCAAAGTAGACACGCTGTTTGTTGACGGGCTCAATCCCGCGCCAATCCGCACGCACAGCTGTGATGAAGCGGGCGAACAACGCAATGGCTTGGCCGACGATCTTGGCGGCAAATCTGCGGGGCAGGGACATGAGCGATTTCATTCCGGTGAGTTTGGCTGAGGAACATAGGATTGAAAAGGGGTGCGCCCCGCCACCCTTGGGACAGGGAAGGGGCGGGGCGCTTGCCGTGGGCGGCAAGGAGGGAGGTCTTATGCGGCTTTATCGTCTTCACCGCCGATGTAATCCGCCAGTAGGCGCTCATTCCGGGCTTCTTCGACGCGGGTGATGCGGTCTTCGGAGCGTGCATTGACCCCTGCAATAAGGGTTGAGAGTGTCTTGAACATATCGCTTCCTTTCATGTGTCGCGGCGCACAGTGTATCGTGAACGTCGTTCATGAGTTAGATGTAGCGGTGCTGTTCGGCCCAATCAAGGAAAACGTGAACGCTGTTCGGGAAATTTAAGACGATGAGTATAAGTGGTTGAGAATCAACGAAATCATTTCGTCCAATTGCGCTGCTGGAACACCTGATGATGCTTCATCCAGCCCCAAAAGTACTATTCCATGCACGCTTGAGAACAATGCTTTGGTCAAAAGCGCGCGATTCTCTGGCGTGTGTTCGGGAAAAATGACGGACAGCGGCGCGTCGATATAGGCAAACAGCTGCCCCATTTCTTGGAGGTACCAGTCGGGCGCGGCTTCTCCGGCAGGGCGTTCAATATCAAATAGGGCGCGCCAAGCATTGAAATTTTGCGCTGCAAAATGGTGATAAGCGTGCGACATCACGATGAGCTGTTGGGTCGCATCTTGTGGTGCGTCTGCAAGGGATTCAGCGACGGTAGCGCCTAAGCGTTTGAACGTGCGGGCGTTTACGGCCAGAACGAGGTCGTTCAAGTCGCCAAATACATTATAAATTGCGCCAAGTGCACAGCCTGCGTCTTTCGCCAAATCGCGCGCACGAAGATTCTTGAGCCCGTCGGAGGTTATCCGGCGTTCTGCGTGTTCGATTAAGGTGTCGCGCAACGCAGCGCGGCGCAATTCAACTTTTCCAGCCATGGTCTGCCCTCTGAACTTTGTTCAAGACTACGGACCGCACGCGGGTTTGCAAAGGGTGTGCAGCCCGTTTTTTCCAAGACGCAGGCAGTCGGTTGACTAGATCTGCTCCTTCACAGGCGCTCCGCCTGCAAACAGGTTGGGGGCATGGTAACCGATGGGGTCTTCCTGCATTTGCAGATGAAGGCCCTCATCGGTTAGCGGGTGTGCCCGCGCGAGGTCTTCATCGACGTCAATGCCAAGCCCGGGGGCAGTTGGCACATTCACATAGCCGTTTTCGACGGTGATCGAGGATTTGATCAGCGCGTCGTGGAACGGTGTTTCGATGGTTTCGCACATCAGGATGTTGGGCAAAGTGGCCGCGAGTTGCAGGTTGGCGGCCCATTCGATCGGCCCCGCATAAAGGTGCGGCGCGACTTGCGCGTTATAGACCTCGGCCAGTGTCGCGATCTTTTTGGTTTCCCAGATGCCACCAGAACGGCCCAAAGCAGGTTGCAGGATATTGGCTGCACCGGAGCGTAGGATGGTGGCAAACTCGGCTTTGGTCGTCAGGCGCTCGCCGGTTGCGATCGGAATTTTCACCGCTGAAGCGACTTTGGCCATTTCACCAACTGCGTCTGGCGGAATGGGTTCTTCATACCAAAGAGGGCTGAATTTTTCGATGGCCTGACCCATGCGAATTGCTCCGCCAGTGGAAAACTGACCGTGGGTTCCGAATAGTAGGTCTGCCTTTGGCCCAACGGCGTCGCGGATTTTTTGACAGAAACTGACCGAGGTTTCGATGTCATGCATCGAAGGCATATGTCCGGCGCGGATGGTATAGGGGCCGGCGGGGTCAAACTTTACTGCGGTGTAGCCTTGTTCGACCAAGCTAACTGCGACCTCAGCGGCCATGTCAGCGGATGCCCAGAAGTCTGGCAGCGGGTGATGGGATTGCGGGTAAAGGTAAGTGTACGCGCGAATTTTGTCGTTCAGAAGCCCACCGATAAGGGCGTGAACGGGGCGGTCGCGGTCTTTGCCCAAGATGTCCCAGCACGCGATTTCCAAGCCGGACCATGCACCCATAACCGTGAGATCGGGGCGTTGGGTAAAGCCGCTGGAGTAAACACGCCGGAACATAAGTTCGATGTTTTCGGGATTTTCGTCCTGCATGTGACGTTCGAACACGTCATTGATGACGTGCGTCATCGCATCAGGCCCGATGGATGATGCGTAACACTCGCCCCATCCGACGACGCCCGTATCGGTCGTGACTTTGACCAAGATCCAATAGCGCCCTCCCCAACCAGGGGCGGGAGGGGCCGTGATGATAATGTCGAGGTCTTGGAGTTTCACTTACAATCCCATCGCCGTTGCAAATGCCATTAACGCTTGATCAATGTACTGGATAGTCTCGAAAGACCCGAAAAAATGCAAGTCTGGCGCTTCAAAGTCGGCCATGAAAACCTGAAGTTGAAGGCTGCTTTGCCGCACTGAACAGGTTTGTTGAAAAACGGATCATTTTTAGGCTTTCATTTTGGTGATTTCTGCGGGTCTAAAAGACGATGACATTGCGCTTGGCTGCACCGGTTTTGGTGTCGGCGATGGCGTCGTTGATCTGCTCAAGCGTCCATGTGCCGGAGATAAGCTCGTCCAGTTTCAGGCGGCCCTGTTTGTAAAGGTCGACCATCCAAGGGATGTCGCGTTTGATAACGACGTCGCCCATTTTGGAGCCTATCATGCCTTGGCCAGCAGCTGCGAAATTTGCGGCTTCGTAGCTGGAGAATGCGCCAGATGCGGGCATGCCGACCATGACGATATTACCCCCCTTGGCGAGATAGCGCGGCGCTTGGTCATAAACGGGGGCAACGCCAACCGTCACAAGAACAGCGTCCGCGCCGCGGCCCATCAGCTTTTTGGCTTCACGCCAAGGTGTTTCCGTTGAAGCAAGCACTGCGTCGGTGGCCCCAAATTCTTTAGCAACCTCTAGCTTGGAAGGCTCCATATCCACGGCGACAATGCGGCGTGCGCCTGCGATGGCCGCGCCTTGGATCGCGTTGAGGCCGACGCCGCCTGCGCCGATCACAACAACGTCTTGGCCGGGGCGGACCTTGGCGGCGTTCACGACAGCACCGATGCCGGTGATGACACCACAGGCGAGCAGAGACGCGGCTTTCATGCTGATCCCGTCGGGAAGTGTCACGACTTGGCTAGAATCCACGACAACTTTTTCGGCGAAGCCGCCGCAGGCCATCGCTTGGTGCAATGTGCCACCATCAGCAGTTTTGATCGGGCCATGATCACCGTCATAACCTTCCTCACAGTTTGTCGGGCGTGCAGACGCGCAGCTGGGGCAGGTGCCACAAGACCGGATCAAGGTGACGACCACGTTATCACCCAGTTTGACGTCTTTGGTGTTCGGCCCGACTGCCGTAACGGTTCCGGCAGCTTCGTGGCCATATACGGCAGGAAGCGACCCACCCCAGTGACCCTCAGCATAGCTGATGTCCGAATGACAGATCGCGCAGGCAGCCAAGGTTACCTCTACTTCGCTGTCATTTGGAGAGCGGATTTCGATATCTTGAATGACGAAGGGCTGGCCGAATTCGTGGCAGACAGCGGCTTTTATGCGGGACATGGATCACCTCAGGCTAAGGGCTTTGGAGAAGCGTGGCGGTAGCGAGCGCCCTGTGCAAGCGGGAAAACGACGCGTGGCGTCGTTTAGGCTGCGGTCTGGCGCGTAGGTCCGAGGAAAACCAACAAGCACAAAATCATGATCAACGCAGAGAGAATAAACGCTGCACCCGGGAAGTATGGGCCGGACTCAGTGGTGAAAGCCCAAAACAACTGGGTCATTACCAGCGGTGAAAAGATCATGGCCATTGATTTTGCGGATGAAACGACGCCTTGAAGCTCGCCTTGGCGGTCATCGCCGACTCTCTGGGACATTAAGCCTTGCAGCGTTGGGGTGACAACGGCGCCAAATGATGTGAGCGGAATGAAGGCAAGGGCGAGCCAACCGTTCGAAATAAGTGTGAGCACCACAAACGCAGCGAGGTTAAACCAGATACCGTAGACAATTGTTCTGCGTTCCCCCAAGTGGCGCAGGGCTATCCGGATTAGTCCGCCTTGCACGATGGCCATGCCGATTCCGAACAGCGCCAGCGATACTCCGACCATTCCAGGGGACCAGCCGTAGGCCTCTTTGGTGAAATAAGCCCATGTCGCGGGGTACACGATGAAGGCGAATTCATAGAGGAATACAAGGAAGATTAGGCGACGCACGCCGTCGAGTTCGCCGAGGGATTTGAAGGCCGCGAGCGGATTAGCACGGCGCAATACAAAAGGGCGGCGGATACGGTCGGTGACGGTTTCGGGCAGGACGAAGTACCCGAAAATCAGGTTGAGCCCGCCCAGAAGTGCCGCTGCATAGATTGGCGCACGGGGACCGAATTCACCCAGAAGGCCACCGATAACGGGTCCGAGTACAAAGCCGAGCCCATACGCCGCGCCGACCAGCCCGAAGTTTGCGAATTTTTCTTCAGGTTTGGAGATGTCTGCGATGAAAGCCGTCGCTGTAGATTGAGTAGCGGCTGTGATGCCGCCGATTACGCGGGTTATAAATAGAAGCCAGATTGTTCCAGCAACAGCCATGACGATGTAGTCGATCGTCATGGCCAGCAGCGAAATCAGCAAGACCGGGCGGCGGCCGTAACGATCCGATAATGAGCCGAGGATCGGGCCGAAGATAAACTGCATCACCGCGAACGTCGTCGCGAGAATACCACCCCAAAAGGCTGCGTCCCCGATGGTGCCGCCGTTCACTTCACTGATCAGATCAGGCATGACAGGCAGGATCAGTCCGATGCCCATAGCATCAAGGGACAGCGTGATGAGGATAAACATGAAGGCGCGTTTGCGCTGTGAAGTGTTCATACGAACCACATAAAGTGAGCTAATCAGTTCGGAAAGATGGTTTCTTAGGATGATCGTTCGCGTTGTTGGAAAGTGTTTGATGGGCAGCTACGCGGCTTAGGTTGTTTGGTGCCAAAGGTTTGCCTGTCCCGAGGGTCCTTGAAAAGCTCGATGAGCATTTTCTGAGTTTTAGGACGACCTGAAAACAGGGCTTAGGCTGTTGTTAAACAACTGCCTTGCCGATGCGCCCAACGAGGTCGCCTCGCGGTTAATCGCGCTTTGTAAATCCTTGCGCGTATGGCGCTGGATTATGAGGGGGACTGGCGCGACGATGTTAGCCCATGATGTGCATGGTGCATATTGGGCCGCGCGTGTTCTTGAGGGCGTTGTGAATTCAGACGTGGCCGATTGACGACAGAAATTCCAGTAGCCGGGCGGCGATGTCATTAGCGTGCGTAACCGGTGCGATGTGTCCGGCCCCGCGGATCAGGTGAAATTGAGACCCTGGCACGAGGTCGGTGGTTTCACGCACTAGGTCGGGCGGCGTAGACTTGTCCAAGTTCCCGCAAAGTCCAAGTGTTGGCAGGCGTAGGCCGGACGTCGGTGTGTAGAAATCAGTCCCTGCAATGGCTTCGCAGGTTGCCGCAAAACCTTCGGCATGCGCGCGTGTCAGCCCGTCTTCCAGCTTGGCGCTGTCATCGCGGGCGTTCCACCGTTCAAGCATCTCGGGGATGATTGCAGGCATACCACCGTCGCGGACAGTCTTTGCGCGGGCGTGCCAAGGCTCGGGTTGGCCGTGTTTGGCTGCGCTTGCGATCAACGTCATCCCTCGCACGATGTCGAGGCGTTTGACGGCCAAGCCCTGCGCAACGAGGCCACCAACAGACAAGCCGACAAAGACCACATCGCGCAAGTCCAACGTATCACAGATCGCTTCCGCGTCAGAAATCAACGTGCCCATGCTATAGGGCCCGTCGGGAACGTCAGATTGGCCGTGGCCTCGCAAGTCATAGCGAACACAGCGGTAATTGGGCAGCTGGGCAATGACGCCGTCCCAGATCCGGTGATCAAGACCCAGACAATGCGAGAAAACCAAGGTCGGCCCTGTGCCTTCGTCTTTGGCAAACAGGTCCGCGCCTTTGGCTTGGATGTTATGCGTCGTCATCGTCGCCCATCACCATATGCGCGATAATCTGACCGTGGTCAGATGCGAGTTTATTATAGGGCGCCTCTGCGTGGGAACCGTCTGTGAGGTGGTCATTTAGCACAGAGAAGTATTCCATTTCACCGATCTTGTTTTGATAATCAGGGTGGAAATGACGCGACATGTAAATCTGGTCGATGGATTCAAAATTGCCGCCAAAGGCCGAAGTATAGACCATATCGCGGGACGATTTGCGCACGAAGAGCTTTTCAGCAGAATGGAGACGTACGCGATTGATCGCACCGCGGATTTGCTTGTCTTCGGTATCCGAATAGCGGTCGCGGCCTGTTTGCGCGTCGTGGCGTAGCATCCACGCGTAGTTCTTGAACGGAACCTCACCTGAGATGATTTCAGAGGAAACGGCGTGTTCACCATCGTTGAAATCACCCAGCACCATGACGGGGTTTCCGGCTTCAAGTTCGGCAATGATTTCGCGGCGCAGGACCCATGCTTCGGCCATGCGGCGCAGGGCGGCACGGAGCGATCCCATCGCGCGGGTTGCGGCATCATATTGCGTAAGGTCGGCGGCGGGTGGGAAGTCTGCGCCTGCAGGCGTGATATGTTCGCCGAGTTTGGATTTCAGGTGGCAGTTGAAGACGGTGATTGTTTGGTCCCCGACAGGAATGCGTGCTTTGAGAATGGGGCGAGAGAGGCGGCGAAGGCGGTAGTGGCCTGCATCGTCGTCCCCGTCAGAACCGCGCAAGGCAGAAAACGGAATGTCGAGTGGCTCGGGCAGGTCTTGAATGACCTCAGGCGTGCCGACGAAACCGAAACGTGAAACAATCGCGACACCGGGGCGGCGCTTGCCCGCTTCGCCCGTGTCTGCCGCGTTTGGTGCGAAGGCCAGCCCGCCTGTGCCATAGGGCGTGTAGGCGAGTTTTCGAAAGATCGCTTTGCGGTGGTAGCGCTTTGATTTGTCGGGGATCGAGGCCGCGTTTGAGGCCTGACCAAGGGTGTCGGCCTCAGCAATGACGTCGCGCAGGGCGTCTTCCTCAAAGATTTCCTGAAAACCGACAATGTCGGCGTCCATTGTCAGCAATTGGTCTGCCATCCAGTCTTGCTTCCACGCGTGCTCTTCGGGGGTATATTTTTGAAACTCGTAATATTCCTTATCCGCACCGATGAGGTTTTTAACGTTGAAACTGGCGATGGTGAAACGGGTCATAGCATGGTTCTTTCCGGTCAGTGCCGAAGCCTCCGGCGGGGATATTTATGAGACAAAGACAAACACGGATTAGGCAAGCGTTGCGAGCGCTTGCGTGAATTGGGCCGGGTCGACGTTGCCGCCAGATATCGTGACGATGACGGCGTCGCCGTTGATGTCGTCTGTGCGGTAGAGGGCGGCGGCGAGGGCCGCAGCGCCACCGGGTTCAGCGACCACTTTGAGGCGCAAGAATGCATGCGCCATAGCTTGTAGCGCTTCTTGTTCAGTGATGACGAGGCCAGGCCCGCAAAGACGTTTCATGATCGGGAACGTCATGTCACCGGGTTGAGCGGTGATGATGGCATCACAAATATTGCCCGAAGTTTGGTTGTTGCGTTCGATACCGCCAGAACGAAGCGAGCGGGCAACGTCATCAAAACCTTCGGGTTCAACGGGGCGGATGCGCAGGGTAGGGGCGTCTGCTTCGCAAGCAAGTGCGATGCCGGACGTAAAGCCACCACCACCGCAGCACACCAGAACATCGGCGTTTTGAATGCCAAGCGCATTGGCGTCTTCTGCGATTTCAAGGCCACAGGTGCCTTGGCCCGCAATGACGAGTGGATCATCAAAAGGTTTGACGAGGGTTAGGCCACGCTCTTGTGCGAGACGTGCACCGATTTCGTCGCGGTCTTCATTGTCGCGATCGTAAAGGACCACTTCGGCGCCGAGAGCTTTGGTGTTGTCGATTTTCAATTGCGGCGCGTCAGACGGCATGACGATGACGGACGTCGTACCATGTCGTGCCGCCGCAAGGGCGACGCCTTGGGCGTGATTGCCGCTGGAATAAGCGATGACGCCGTTGGCGCGTTGATCAGGGTCCATTGCGCTGAGCGCGGACCAGCCGCCGCGAAACTTGAAGCTTCCGGTGTGTTGTAGGCATTCAGGTTTGATGAAGACCTTGCGGCCCGCGATTTCGTCCAAGAACGGGGAGGACAGCAAGGGCGTGCGGCGGGCGTGGCCGTCCAAGCGTTTGGCGGCGGCGCGGATCATATCGATATTCATAGGGAAAGAATCCAGTCGTTGAGAACACCCAAAGTTTCCGGTTCATCAAGGAACGGGACATGGCCGCGCCCCAATACAGTCGCGGCATGGGCGTCGGGGCGGCGATTCCGCATTTCCTCAAAGGTCGAGGTAGACAGAAGATCAGATGCGTCGCCGCGTAGGATAGCCAAAGGCAAATCTGCCATCGCGTCAAAAACCGGCCAGAGATCAGGGGCGAGGTTGGTGCTGGCGGCGAGGACAGTGTCGGCAAGTTTCGGGTCGTATTTGATGACGAGGCCGTCAGGTGTTTCTTCGTACTGGTTTTGCACTTCGGTAAGCCAACGCGAAAGCGGCACACCCTTAAAATGCGACCATGCCTTGGCGCGAAAATCTGCGGCTTCCGCGTGGGTCTTCTGAGCCGGATTTCGACCGATGTAGTCTTTGATGACGGAAAGGCCCGCGGCTTCGATAGTGGGGCCGATGTCATTCAGGGCGATGCCAAGCAGGCGATCTTTTGCTGTGGCGGCCAACACCATGGCGATCAATCCGCCACGGGATGTGCCAAGGATAGCTGCTTTTTCAATGCCAAGGTGGTCGAGCAGGGCGATGGCGTCGGTGGCTTCTTGCGGGATGGTGTATGTCGCAGGGTCGGCCCAGTCTGATTGGCCCCGCCCGCGGTAGTCCATGCGGATAAGGCGCACGCCGTTGCTCAGCAGATGCGGCGCGACGTGGTCGAAATCTGCGGTATTGCGGGTCAGCCCTGCGAGGGCGAGGACAGGCAGACCTTCGCCTGTGTCTGTATAGTAAAGGTGTGTGCCATCTTGGGCCGTAAAGTGCGGCATCAGACCAGATCTGGGATCGTGCTGAGGTCTTTGATGGTGCGGTGTGGTGCAGCCCATAGACGGTCTTGAGGTTTATCGTTTCGGTTTACCCAAACGGTTCCAAAGCCATATCCGGCCGCGCCCGCCGCGTCCCAACCGTTGGACGACGCGAACAGGACTTCGGTTTGGGGGACGTCAAAGCGATCCCAAACCAGATCATAGACGTGGCGGTGTGGTTTGTAGATTTCGACCTCTTCGACAGACAATACATCATCCAGATACTCACCGATTCCGGCAGAACGCACGGCGCTAACAAGCATATCTGGTGAACCGTTGGACAGGATCGCGATGTTGAGGTTTTTTTCCTTCAGGGCTTTCAGCATTGCGGGCACTTCAGGGAAGGCTGGCAGTTCTTTGTAAACGCTAAGCAATTTGGCGCGTAGGGCGTTGTCATGCAAGCCGTTGTTATCCAACGCCCAATCAAGTGCGTCTTGGGTCACTTGCCAGAACGGAATGTGTTGGCCTGCAATCGAGCGAAGCCATGAATATTCGAGCTGCTTCGTACGCCAGTCCGCAGACAATGTCCCCCAGACGGCGGCCAGTTGCGATTGGCCCGGCTCATTGGCGACGTTGCGCGCGGCGGCATCCACATCAAATAGGGTACCATAGGCGTCAAAAATGCAGGTGGTGATTGTCATGGGCGACCTTTCTGTTGGGAACAGCTTGGCACGCAACTCGGTGCTTGGAAAGCCTCAAAGCCTGTAGGTGAGTGCGGCGCGGATGAGCGGGGCAAGTTCATCCAAGCTCGGCGGCGGGCGAGGCGAAGGGTTGGATCATTGCTCGATGGTGTCGTTTTGAGGTGAGGTTTGCAATCTTGGAGCGCGATTGTTAGGCAGCGCGCGAATTCACGCAAATGCAGACAGGACATTCTATGAGCGAAGTAAAGTCAGGCGACACAGTTTCTATCCACTACACCGGCACATTGTCCGACGGCACAACGTTTGATTCTAGCGATGGCCGCGACCCGTTGGAGTTCGTGGTCGGTTCTGGCCAGATCATCCCCGGTTTGGATAAAGCGATGCCGGGTATGAAAGTCGGCGACAAGAAGGTTGTCGAAATCCCGTGCGATGAAGCCTACGGCGCGATCAACCCTGAAAACCGCCAGTCCATCCCGCGGGAACAAATCCCTGCTGATATTCCACTGGAGATGGGGCTGACACTGCAAATGCAATCACCTGACGGCCAGCAGGTAATGCCTGTGACCGTCGTTGAACTGAGCGAAAGCGAAGTCACACTGGACGCGAACCACATGCTCGCGGGTAAGGATTTGACGTTCGCGGTTGAGATGGTTTCAATCAAAGACGCTTAAGAAAACCGAGCTATTTTATCAGACAAGGCCGCCCCAAAAGTGGGCGGCCTTGTGCGTTTCGGCCGTGAAAGGGGCTATAGCGCCGTGCGGATTTGGTGATCGGGGCCATAAAGGACGCGCACTTTAGTCACCGCAAATTCCCCGTCCCAAGTGACGCGATCAATGGTGAATAGCGCACTTTTTTCGGGGCACTTAAGAAACGCGGCCTCATCGCGGGTTGCCGAAGTGGCCGCAAAGACGATTTCACCGTGTGTATAGGGTGTGTGTTTCAACAGCCACTCATTGGCGCTGACGGCCTCGAAGCTTTCGTTCAATGCGTCAGGAACGACATCAGGATTAATCCAACGATCCTCAAATGCGTAAGGTACATTATCAGCTATGTGCAAAGCGCAAACATGCAGTAGGGGGTGATCTGCGGGCGATTTCATCGCGTCGCTGACCGCTGCTGGTGGTGCCGCCAAATGACGTTCTATTCGGTGATAATCGTAGGTTTGCCCGCGTTCTTCGATTTCGTTGCGGATAACGGGAATGGTTAGGGTTGCTTTGGCGGCTGGCTGGATCGCAACACGCGTACCTGCTTTGCGGCGGCGATCCAGTAGTCCTGAGTCTGCAACGGCTCGCAAAGCGCGGTTTACTGTGGTGCGGGCACAACCGAATTCGAGCGCCAAGTCAGCTTCGTTGGGGATCAGCTCACCAGGTTTCCATTCGCGTGCGTGAATCCGGCGCAGGACTTCTGTTTGAACGCTTTGCCAATTGCGAAAGGTAGGGGTGTTCATAGAGCGTCTTTCAAAGCCTCAATCGTGCGCTTGTATGCCGCTATAATGTCAACGCGCGCCACGTGTTCGCCGTTCACTACCATGTGACGACCGGCAGACCAAACATCGGTTACCAGTCTGTCATCTGCCGCAAATATCCAAGCGTCTAAGGCGGTGTCGCCTGATCTACCCCACATATGTTCGTTGTCGGTATCAAGCGCCAGCAAATCGGCCCATTTGCCGGCCTCAATCTGTCCAGTGTTACGTGTGGTCGCTTGTGCGCCGCCGCGTAAGGTTTCCTCAAACATCCGGCGTCCACTCGACATTTCGGGTGATGCTAAAGCGGCCCGCGTCCCGTCGCGCAGCCGTTGCGAATAGTCGAGGGTGCGTAACTCCTCGCTCAGCGAAATGCGAATGTTGCTATCAGATCCAATGGCGGTCGTGCCGCCTGCGTCCACCCAACGTACCGCGTCGAATATGCCGTCCCCAAGGCTGCTTTCAGTGATCGGGCAAAGGCCGGCCACGGCGCCCGTGCCCGCCAAGCGGACCGTTTCTTGCGGCGTCATTTGCGTGCAGTGAATGAGACACCAACGTTTGTCCAAGCCCATGTTGTCTAAGGCCCAATCAACGGGCCGCGCGCCCCAATTGGCCAGCACTTCGTCAACCTCTGGTATTTGTTCTGCCAGATGCATGTGAAGCGGGCCGGTTGGGAAAAGTGTTCCATAGGATCGCAACGCGTCGACCCCCACAGCGCGCAGTGAATGCGGGGCCGCGCCGTGCGTGGTGTCTTTGGGCAGCGACGATAGGGCCGCAGCTGCAGCGCCGTGCAAAGTTTGAAATCTGTCTAGCGAATTGGCGAACCGGATTTGCCCAGCCGTCAATTCACGGGCGTCGCAACCGCCAAATTCATAGTGAACCGGCAATAGGCAAAGCCCGATCCCAGATTGAGATGTCGCGGCGGCAACCCGTTCAGACATTTCACCGATATTGTCATAGGGCGCCCCGTTTGATTGATGATGGAGATAATGGAATTCTGCATTGGTGGCATACCCCGCCTCAAGCATTTCCATCTGCACAAAGGCGGTGATCGCCTCGATGTGGTCTGGCGACAGCCTGTCTAGAAAGCGGAACATCAACTGGCGCCATGTCCAGAAACTATCATTCAGGTTGGGCCCGCGGCGTTCGGTTAGGCCTGCCATAGCCCGTTGAAACGCATGGCTGTGCACGTTGACCGGTGCGGGCAGTAATAAGTCGGCTGTTGTTCCGGATTTCACGGCACCGCTCTGTACACGCGCGATACGCCCATCCTCGCCCACGTCGATACGAACATCTGTTGCCCAACCCGTCGGGAGCAGTGCGGATTTCGCCCAGATTGTTTTCATCGCGGTCTCGCTTGACATGTTTATTATGTATGCACATAAAAACATCGAATATAACGTTTAGCAAGTGAGTCTGCCGATGCTTTTGACAAACGGACATATCGCGACGCTGAAGAACGACGATAGTTTTGGGCTGATTTCAGACGGCGTAATTGCACTGGATGGGGCGCAGATCGCATGGGTTGGTTCTGCGGCGGATTTACCTGAGGCGTTTCAAGATCAACCGACAAAGGACTTAAATGGGCGACTGGTTACGCCTGCCTTGATCGACTGCCACACACATGTGGTCTTTGGCGGCAACCGCGCAGCTGAGTTTGAACAGCGGCTGAATGGTGCCAGCTACGAAGAAGTTGCTAAAGCCGGCGGCGGTATCGTGTCCACAGTTACGGCAACGCGAAATGCGACCCAAGAGGCGCTTCTCACGAGTGCGTTGACGCGCGTCGATGCAATGATTGCGGAAGGTGTGACGCTGATCGAGGTGAAGTCTGGCTACGGGTTGGATCAAGAAACTGAACTAAAGATGCTACGTACGGCCCGTCAGATTGCAAAAGCGCGCGATATTGATGTGAGGACAAGTTTCTTGGGGGCTCATGCGGTACCTGCAGATTACGCGGGACGATCTGATGCATATATAGACGAGGTTTGTATTCCGACCCTACGTGCGGCCCAGAATGAAGGGCTGGTGGATGCAGTCGATGGGTTCTGCGAAGGCATTGCTTTTGGCGTCGCACAGATGGAACGCGTGTTTTCAGTAGCGGCTGAACTTGGTTTGCCCGTTAAGCTGCACGCAGAGCAATTGTCCAATATCGGTGGTACGCAGCTGGCAGCACAGTTCACGGCCCTTAGCGCAGATCATGTTGAATACGCGACAGATGCAGACGCGGCTGCATTAGCTGCTGCCGGAACAGTTGCGACCATACTGCCCGGCGCGTTTTATACCTTGCGCGAAACCCAAGCACCGCCAATCCAGTCCTTTCGCGACCACGGCGTACCGATGGCTTTGGCCACCGACTGTAATCCGGGATCGTCGCCATTAACCTCGCCTTTGTTGGCGATGAACATGGCGTGCACGTTGTTTCGGATGACACCGCTTGAGGCATTGTTGGGCATGACGGCCCATGCCGCGCGCGCACTTGGTGAGACAAACCGAGGTCGCATCGTCGAAGGCGCTAGGGCCGATTTGAATATCTGGGACGTCGCCCATCCGGCTGAGCTGTCTTACCGCATCGGGTACAACCCGCTGTACTCTCGTATCTTTAAGGGATCGCTATGACCGTCACACTTATTCCCGGCGCGACTACATTGGCGCAGCTGCACGATATCTGGTCGGGCGAGAAACCTGCACGTCTTGATCCGTCGTCCCATGGCGCGATCAGGGATGCCGCAGAAATGGTTTCGAAGGCCGCGGCTGGCGAAGAGGCGGTCTACGGGATCAATACGGGCTTTGGAAAACTTGCTAGCGTCAAGATCGCTGCGCAGGATGTCGCAACGTTGCAGCGCAATTTGATCCTTTCGCATTGCTGTGGCGTTGGTGATCCACTCGACGTGGCGACAGCCCGCTTGATGATGGTCCTTAAACTTCTGTCGCTGGGGCGCGGTGCGTCTGGCGTGGCCATGTCCACGGTCGAAATTCTTGAAGCGATGCTCGCCAAAGGCGTGACGCCCGTCATCCCAAGCCAAGGGTCGGTTGGTGCCTCTGGTGATTTGGCCCCGCTCGCGCATATGGCGGCTGCCATGATCGGGGAAGGCGAGGCGGTGTTTGGCACGGCGCGAATGCCGGCGGGCGATGCACTGTCTAGGGCTGGGATCACGCCGATTGTTCTGAGGGCGAAAGAGGGCCTTGCGCTTATCAATGGGACACAGTTTTCAACCGCATGCGCCTTGGTTGGTCTTTGGGGCGCGTGGGAAAATGCAGCGACGTCTGTGGTGACATGTGCGTTGTCTACGGACGCGATCATGGGGTCTACTGCCCCGCTGCAAGACGCAATCCACACGTTGCGCGGCCACGCGGGCCAAATCGCTGTCGCTCGGGCCCAACGTGCCTTAATGGAAGGGTCCGAAATCCGTGAAAGCCATGTTGATGGCGACACGCGCGTGCAGGATCCGTATTGCATTCGTTGTCAGCCACAAGTCACAGGCGCTGCAATGGATCTGCTGCACTTCGCCGGCAGAACATTAGAAACTGAAGCCAATGCCGTTACGGACAATCCTTTGGTCTTGGTTGACGATGGCCTAATTGTTTCGGGCGGCAACTTTCACGCAGAACCTGTCGGGTTCGCCGCCGATCAAATTGCGGTTGCGGTGTCCGAAATCGGGGCGATCGCGCAACGCCGCGTGGCGCTAATGGTGGACCCAACGCTGAGCTTTGATTTGCCCCCGTTCCTGACGCCTGATCCGGGTTTGAATTCTGGATTGATGATCGCGGAGGTTACCACGGCCGCATTGATGAGTGAGAACAAGCACCTCGCAAACCCTTGCACCACGGACAGCACCCCGACATCCGCCAACCAAGAGGACCACGTTTCCATGGCGGCCCATGCGGCGCGGCGTTTGCTGAAGATGAATGCGAACCTTAACGTTATTCTTGGGGTGGAGGCGATGTGTGGCGTTCAAGGCATCGAATTCCGCACGCCTTTGCAGACAAGTGCGCCGTTGAAAGCCACTATGAAAATCTTGCGGGCCGAGATTCCGACGATCGAAAAAGATCGATACATGGCTCCGTCCATTGAGGCCGCTGGAGAACTGGTTGCATCAGGAACATTAACCGCGTCCATTCATCTGCCCGCCTACGTCAAAGGCCATGCGGAATGACACCTGTTACTGTCACCCAAGGTACCAGTCCAATTGTCTTGGGGCTGCCGCATTCGGGGACGTTTGTACCCGACGATGTGGTCAGCAGCCTGAACGATACTGGGCGAAAGTTAGCGGATACAGATTGGCATATTGATCGTTTGTATGACGGGCTTTTGGCAGGTGTAACAACCGTCAGGGCCAAGTTTCACCGTTACGTTATTGACGCCAACCGCGACCCTAAGGGGGGCAGCCTATATCCGGGACAGAACACCACGACGCTTGTTCCGTTGACCGATTTTGATGGTGTGGGCATTTGGGACACGCCCCCAACGTCTGCTGACGTTACACGGCGGTGCCGAGAGTTTCATACACCTTATCATGAAGCATTGCAGGCAGAGCTGGCGCGCGTCCGTGGCTTGCATGGGGTTGCTATTTTATATGACTGCCACTCGATCCGCTCAGATATTCCGTTTTTGTTTGAAGGGGTATTGCCCGATTTCAATGTCGGAACGAACCTTGGGGCGACGTGCGCAGCGAAGATTGAAGCTACAGCGGTTGCGATCTGCGAGGACGCGCTGGGATACAGCGCGACTGTTAACGGCCGTTTTAAAGGTGGGTGGACAACGCGCCATTATGGGCAACCACAATCTGGCATCCATTCGATCCAGATGGAACTGGCCCAATCCACATACCTTACCCACGAAGAAGCGCCTTGGACCTATGACCAAGGCAAGGCTGATCGTTTACGACCACATCTGAAACACATCCTGACTGCTTTGGCCGAACTGGCCCCATTTCTAGGAGGCACCCAATGACCAATTCCCGCCACAACATCCGCGACGTTTTCCCACCCACAGGCACTGAGATCACGGCCAAAAGCTGGCTGACTGAGGCACCAATGCGGATGCTCATGAACAACCTTCACCCCGATGTGGCAGAGAACCCGCATGAGTTGGTGGTGTATGGTGGCATTGGTCGTGCGGCGCGATCATGGGAAGATTTTGACGCCATTGTCGCCGCGCTGAAAAATCTTGAGGATACGCAGACCTTGCTCGTTCAATCGGGCAAACCTGTGGGTGTGTTTAATACCCACAAAGATGCGCCGCGTGTTTTGATCGCGAACTCGAACCTCGTTCCGCATTGGGCGACTTGGGATCATTTCAACGAGCTCGATAAAAAGGGCCTCGCGATGTACGGGCAGATGACGGCTGGATCGTGGATCTACATCGGCACCCAAGGCATCGTTCAGGGCACGTACGAGACATTTATGGAGGCCGGCCGCCAGCACTATGAGGGAAACCTCAACGGGCGTTGGATTTTGACCGGTGGCCTAGGTGGAATGGGCGGCGCACAGCCGTTGGCGGCGGTGATGGCGGG
>DQCL01000347.1 GCA_003533975.1 Octadecabacter sp.
CAAGCACGCCAACATCCAGAAGGACGGCACATTCAGCGTCGTGCCGCGCATGTGGGGTGGGATCACCACCCCGGATGAGTTGCGCGCGATTGCCGATGCGGCCGACAAATACATGGTGCCGACGGTCAAGGTGACAGGCGGGCAGCGTATCGACCTGCTGGGTGTGCGCGGTGAGGATTTGCCCGAGATCTGGGCCGACCTGAATTCGGCTGGCATGGTGTCTGGCCATGCCTATTCCAAAGGGCTGCGCACGGTTAAGACCTGCGTTGGTACGGATCATTGCCGCTTCGGTACGCAAGACAGCACGGGGCTAGGTATCAAGCTGGAAAAAGAGCTGTGGGGCTCTTGGACGCCGCATAAGTTGAAGCTGGGGGTGTCTGGCTGCCCGCGCAACTGTGCCGAAGCAACCTGCAAAGACATTGGCGTGATTTGTGTCGATAGCGGGTATCAGATCAGCATCGGCGGGGCCGCTGGCATGGACCTGCGCGAGACGGAATTGCTGGTGCAGGTCGCCACGCAACAAGAGGCGATTGATGTGATCAAGGCCGTGACCCAGCTGTATCGTGAGAACGCGAAGTACTTGGATCGCATCTATAAATGGATGAACAAGGTCGGGCTTGAGTGGATAAAAGAGCGTGTTGAGGCCGAAGGCGCGGCATTGGTCGACCGCTTTGAACTCAGCCAATCCATCTACCGCAAAGACCCATGGGCCGATCACGTTCAGACCAAGTCAGAGCGCTATCAACCACTGGCTAACCTGTCGTTGGAGGCTGCAGAATGAGTGACTGGATCGATATTGCCGCCCTTGAAGATGTGCCCGCGCGCGGGGCGCGGATGTTGAAAACGGCCTTTGGCTGCGTGGCAGTGTTTCGCACTGGCGCCGATGAGGTCTTCGCCCTCGACAATGCCTGCCCTCACAAAGCGGGACCTTTGGCGGAAGGGATCGTGCATGGCACGTCTGTCACATGTCCGCTGCACAACTGGGTGATTTCGTTGGAAACCGGTGAGGCACAAGGCGAGGATGAGGGTCGCGTTGCGACTTATCCCGCCAAGGTCGAAGATGGGCGGATCTTGCTGGATCGGGTGTTCTTGCGCGCGCGGGCCTCGGCATGACACTCACCCGCACCACATGCCCCTATTGCGGCGTGGGCTGCGGGGTTTTGGCCAGCGCTGACGGCACGATTAAGGGCGACCCTGATCATCCTGCAAACTTCGGGCGGCTCTGTTCCAAGGGCGCGGCCTTGGGCGAAACGATTGATCTAGAGGGGCGGTTGTTGCACCCAAAGATAAACGGCGAGATGTCCGATTGGGACAGCGCCCTTGATCTGGTTGCAGAGAACTTCAGCGCGGCGATTGCGGAATATGGCCCCGAAAGCGTGGCATTCTATGCGTCCGGTCAATTACTCACAGAGGATTACTACGTCGCCAACAAGCTGATGAAAGGGTTCATCGGGGCCGCAAATATCGACACAAATTCGCGGCTATGCATGGCGTCATCCGTGGCGGGGCACAAACGCGCCTTTGGCACGGATACGGTTCCGGGAACCTATGAAGACCTAGAACAGGCGGATTTGATCGTGCTGGTGGGCAGCAACCTCGCATGGTGCCATCCTGTGCTATATCAGCGCATTGCGGCGGCCAAGGACGCGCGACCGAACATGCGGATCGTTAACGTTGATCCGCGCCGGACAGCCAGCACGGATCTTGCCGACATGCATCTGCAAATCGTCCCTAACGGCGATATCGCGCTGTTCAACGGGCTGCTGGCGCATCTCGCGGATAGCGGGACAATTGACGCCGCGTTTACAGAAAACCACGTCAGGGGCGTGGCCGATGCCATTGACGCCGCGCGCGGCACGAACCCGATTGATAGCGGGCTGAGCGCGCAGGACCTCGCCGCCTTTTTCACTCTTTGGGCGCAGACCGAAAAGGTCGTGACGATCTATTCCCAAGGGGTCAATCAATCGAGTTGCGGCACCGATAAAGTTAACGCGATCCTGAACTGTCACCTTGCCACGGGGCGCATTGGGCACGCTGGGGCGGGGCCATTTTCTGTCACCGGTCAACCCAATGCCATGGGCGGCCGTGAGGTCGGCGGGCTGGCTAATATGCTCGCCAATCACTTGGAACTTGAAAACGAAGCACACCAGCAGATCGTGCAGGATTTTTGGGATAGCCCGACGATCTGTTCGAAACCGGGCTTAAAGGCGGTTGATCTGTTTCAGGCCTGCGCGGACGGCAAAATCAAGGCGCTGTGGGTGATGTCGACGAACCCTGCCGTGTCATTGCCGGATGCGGACGGCGTCGCCGCAGCAATCTCGAATGTGCCTTTTGTGGTGACGTCAGACATTATGGAGAAAACCGATACGAACGATCTGGCCCACGTTCTTTTGCCCGCGACTGGCTGGGGCGAAAAGGACGGCACTGTCACCAATTCAGAGCGCCGCATATCACGCCAACGCGCCTTTCTACCCGCCCCCGCAAACACGCGCCCCGACTGGCAGATCATTAGTGATGTGGCGTGCCGTTTGGGGTATGGCGCAGCCTTTGCCTATCAAAGCCCAGAGGACATCTTTGCGGAATATGTGGCACTTGATGGGGCCGCATCTGTGTGTGCACGTGATCTGGACCTAAGCATCTTTGCCGATGCAGATTATGCTAATCTGATCCCGACGCAGTGGCCGCGTAACGATCATCGCTTTTTTGCGGATGGTCAGTTTTATCACCCCGACGGCAAGGCGCGCATGATTGCGGTGCAGGCTCCGAAGCTTCAAAAACAGCGATTTACCCTCAACACAGGGCGCAATCGCGATCAATGGCACACGATGATGCGCACGGGGAAATCGGCGCGGCTTGGGGCACATCTGGCAGAGCCTTATGTGGAGATCCACCCTGTGGATGCGTCGGAATTGGGCGCAGCAGCTGGGTCGCTGATTGAGGTTGAAAATATCTACGGGCGCACGTTGCTGCGCGCGCTGATCACGCCGCGCGTGGCGCAAGGCCAGCTATTTGCACCAATGCATTGGACACGGCAACGCACGACACACGGCACAGTGAACAGCACGACCGCCCCCGTGATCGATCCTGTGTCAGGCCAGCCAGCGTTTAAGGCTGTAGGCGTGAACGCGCGGGTCTATCACGCGAAATGGTTTGGGTTTCTGGCCTGCAACGGGGAACCCACCCCGCAGACACCCTACGCCGCCATCGCCCGCACGCAGACTGGCTGGCAGGTGGAACTGGCAGGCAAACAAACCCCCAAGGATTGGGAGTCTGAGGTCCGCACCTTGTCGGGTCAGACGTCGGGTGATGTGTCTGTGCAAACTGACGTAAAAACCGGCGCGGTCCGCGTGGCGATCACCAAGAATGGGCAGATCACGGCGTTGTTTTTTGCCGCACCTGATCCCGTGGCCTTATCGCGCGCAACAATCGTAGGCCTGATCGGAACTGACACGCCGCCGCTTGTCGCATTGGCGGGTCGGGCGCAGGCGGATGTACCTGATGCAGGGGCGACGGTTTGTGCGTGCTTCAATGTGGGTCGCAACACGCTTCTGGCGGCTGTGGCCAACGGCGCGAGTAGCGTCGCCGCCTTGGGCGAGGCGACCTGTGCGGGCACCAATTGCGGATCATGTAAGCCTGAACTGGCGACCCTTTTGGCGTGCGCCCAGCTTCCGGTGGCCGCAGAATGACCCTCGCGCCGTTTGTTCGGATCGTCGCGCGTGGACAAGGGCGCGCACGTGCGATGACCATGGCTGAGGCGCAAGATGCCATGGCATTGATCCTGAACGGAGAGGCCGCACCCGAAGCCGTCGGCGCGTTGTTGATGGTGATGCGACTGCGCGGTGAGACGGCAGAAGAAATCGCAGGGTTCACGGCCGCCCTGCGCGACCACGTTGACGGACAACTCCCCAAAGCTGACCTTGATTGGCCGTCCTATGCGGCGGGTCGCAGCCGTGGTGCACCGCTGTTTCTATTGGCGGCAAGGCTGGTGGGGCAAGCCGGATATTCTGTGTCGATGCATGGCTGGAACTCCCATCAATCCGCAGATGCATCCCTGCGCGCGGCCCTTGATCTGGCGGGACCAAACGTGACCTATACACCGCTTGAAAAGCTCAGCCCACGGGCATTCGATCTGCTCAAGCTGCGCGATACATTTGGCCTGCGGTCCTGTTTCAACACGGTGCTGCGCATGTGGAACCCGTCGCGCGCACGCGCCAGCGTGCAGGGCGTGTTCCACCCGTCTTATCGCAGTTTGCAAGCGCAGGCGGCCGCACTTCTGGGTCAGGATACACTCAGCATCATCAAGGGCGGCGGCGGAGAATTTGAACGCCACCCGTCCAAAGACACCGTGATCTTTGGCCTTCGGGACGGCCAGCATATCACAGAAACCGCCGAACCGCTGCTGCACGACACCCGCAAACTGCACGCGGCAGACAAATCTGTTGATCTATCAGCGCTGTGGGACGGTCAAACACATGACGCTTTTGCGACCGCGACGATCACAGGCACGGCTGCGCTCGCGCTCTGGACACTCAACGCCGCCCCAACACCCGACGCAGCTAACAAAATGGCCTGTGATCTTTGGGATCAACGCCACCAATTAGAAAGCCTGTCCGCATGAAAACCTTTCCGATGTTCCTACAAATGGCAGGCCGCCGCGTTGTGATTGTTGGCGGGGGTGAGCAAGCGGCGCAAAAGACCCGCCTGATCCTCAAAACCGAAGCGAAGGTTGAAATATGGGCCCCGACCTTGGACCCTGAACTCGCCGACCTTGAGGCCGCAGGCCGCATCACCCATCACAGAGGCGCGATCAGGCCCAAAATTTTCGCAGAAACCGCCCTTACCTTTATCGCGACGGGTTGTCCTGGAAATGACATGGCGTTGCATACTTTGGCCAAGGTCGCAGGCGCGACGGTAAACGTGGTTGACCAACCACAGCTGTGCGACGCGATCACACCGTCGATTGTGGATCGCGACCCTGTTGTTGTGGCCATCGGCACCGAAGGGACCGCCCCCGTGCTGGCACGCCAAATTAAGACCAAGTTGGAAGAAACGCTGGAGCCGCGCTTGGGAGATCTGGCGTCCCTCGCGGGCCGACTGCGCTCTGCCGCTGCTGCGCGTCTTGGGTCGCGTGCGCGCCGGGATCTGTGGCGTTGGGTGTTCAATGATGCTCCCCGTCAAATGTTCACCAGCGGGGCCGAGCGTGACGCCGCAAAGCTGATTAAGACTGCGATCGCAACAGGCGACTTTGGGACCACGAAAGGTGGAAGCGTCAGCATTGTTGGCGCTGGCCCCGGGGCTAAGGACTTGATCACTTTACGCGGTGTCCAACGCCTGCAAGAGGCCGATGTGATCTATTATGATCGCCTCCTTGATCCCGAAATTCTGGAACTGGCGCGGCGCGATGCCGAACGGGTTTATGTTGGCAAAGCGCCCGGTTGTCACAGCTGGCCGCAAGAAAAGATCACCGAGACGCTGGTTGCCGCCGCCAAACGCGGTCAGCGCGTCGTGCGCCTTAAATGCGGTGATCCGGGTGTGTTTGCGCGCAGCACCGAGGAAATGGACGCCCTACGTGCGCGCGACATCCCGTTTGAAATTGTACCCGGCGTCACCGCAGTCTGTGCGGCAGCGGCAAGCGTCGGCATGAGCCTCACCGAGCGCGATGAAATCGACACGCTTGTTTTGACGACGGGTCATCGTCGCGACGGGTATCAGGTTCCCGGCCCGATCGACGACATCAAGCCGGGGACTTGTGTGGCCCTTTATATGGCTGTTGGGGCTGCTGGTCAGATTGCCGCGGCCCTCACTGCGCGCCACCCCGATGTTCCATTCGACGTGCAGGTTGTCGCAAAAGCCCAACGCAAGGGGCAAGTGGTGCTAAATTGCGCCCTGAGTGATCTGACGCGAACCCTAGAGATTAATAACGTCGTCGGTGAAGCGATGCTGTTGGTGCAATGGCCGTTTAGCAAGTCGTCCCATCAGACGACAAAAGTTAGGTCATTTGTGACCATGTAAATCCGACTTCAGGGCGCTTGATTTCGCGCGCGCGGTTCGGACGCTGCACCGAGGCGTTACGATCCTTGATACGTGGCAAAAAGAACTTAACCCGCTGGCCGAATGCTAATCCGCGGCAACCTTACGCATTGCTGTCGCCGCCGCGATCACCAAACCACATGCGCGCCAACAGCCCGTCTTTACGTCCGTAATGATGATACAGTCCAGCCAGCACATGCGCGACGATAAGAAGCCCCAATAGCAGCGCGATTAAACCATGCGCTGCCCGTGGTCCAAGATCGTCGAAATTCGCAGGCAACGCTTCGCCAGACCCACCAAACACAATTGCCGGTAGTCCGGCCATCTTCGCCATCGCAATGCCCGATGCACACATCGCGAACACCAACAGGTAGAACACCCAATGCGCCGCTTTCGCGCCAAGGTTCAGCAGCCCGTTACCGATGTCCGCATGAGGGGGCTTGGCTGTCCGAAGTCGAACACCCAACCGGATGATCATCAACACGAGGATGGCGATCCCCATACCCATGTGCATCCGCAACGACATCAGCTTGGACGGGTCGTCATTGGGGGTCTCAGCAAGAACCTGACTGCCCATGATCAAACCGCCGATTATCATCAGGGCCAGCAACCAATGCAGAACAACCAACGCAGGATGGTATCGTTTCATCATTCATCTCCCATTATCTCTCTCCACCATTAAGTTGCAAATGCAACATCTGTAAATGATATATTCGCACCGGTGCGACGGCATACGACCCAGCCCCATGACCAAGCCTAACAAACAGCTTCGGCTGGATGTCCAGCGTATAACCAAACGGCTCGGTGTGAACGCAGACTTGGTCGCCCCACTTAGCCAAGTCCAGACAGACGCATCTTAGTGACATTGATGAAACGCCCATAAACCCTTGCTCCTAGCGCTTAAAACCCGCAAAACTCCCTAAGCCTAAGGGAGAACATCATGGTCGACATCGCAACCCGCGTCTGGAACCACAAATGGAAGATCGACCCGATCGTCCGTTCCCTGATCGACACCGACTTTTATAAACTGCTGATGTGCCAATCGGTGTTTCGCAACAAACCCGACACCCAAGTCACGTTCTCCCTGATCAATCGCTCCAAAAACGTGCGCCTCGCGGACCTCGTGGACGAGGGCGAATTGCGCGAACAGCTTGACCACGTGCGTTCCCTTTCGCTCACACGTGGGGAATCCACATGGATGCGCGGCAACACGTTCTACGGCAAACGCCAGATGTTCAGCCCCGAATTCATAGACTGGTTCGAACAACTCCGCCTGCCGCCCTACCACCTCGAAAAACGCGACGGCCAGTACGAGCTGACGTTTGAAGGCTCGTGGCCCGAAGTCATGCTCTGGGAAATCCCCGCCCTCTCAATCCTGATGGAACTGCGCGGCCGCGCGGTCCTTGGCACGATGGGCCGCTTTGAACTGCAAGTCCTCTACGCCCGCGCCATGACGAAACTCTGGGAAAAGGTCGAAAAACTCCGCCCGCTGGATGGCCTTAAGGTTGCGGATTTCGGCACCCGCCGCCGCCATTCCTTCCTGTGGCAAGACTGGTGCGTGCGCGCCATGCAAGAAGGCTTGGGCGACAGCTTCGTCGGCACCTCCAACTGCCTGATCGCCAAAAACCGCGAGGTCGAGGCCATCGGCACCAACGCCCACGAACTCCCCATGGTCTACTCCGCGCTGGCCAAAGACGACGCCACCCTCGCGCAGGCCCCCTATGACGTGCTGCGCGATTGGCACGACGAACACGAAGGCAACCTGCGCATCATCCTGCCCGACACCTACGGCAC
>DQCL01000231.1 GCA_003533975.1 Octadecabacter sp.
ATAGCTGATCCCGAACATGCCCGCGATGGCGACGAATAAATAAACCGCGCCGGTAATGCGCGAAAAACGCTTAATAGAATTCATATTCTTGTCCCATTTTAGATAACCAAATTTGAAGTTTTGATATTGGACAGATTAATCGGAACTCGGCTTCCGTTCGTCGGTCAGTTTTGTTCGATTGCGTTCATGACTACTGGTGTTTGAAACTTCCATTGCTGCCAAAGCGCAGTTCCGCTGACCAGCGCCGCCATGAAATGCGCAACATTCGCGCGTGCAGTCGGGCGTCCCGAAAAAATTCCGGTTACGGGGGATGGAAGGATCTCATATTGTGACACTTCTGAATTGGTCAGGCTGTCGGGGCGCACCGCACACCATTCGATATACTGATTGGATGTGCCCACGTCCTGATGCAAATGTTGCAGCGCATTCTCGTTGTCCCGATGTGGTGGTATTGCTCTACGCAAAAGAGCCAAAACAACGCGATCAAACAGTGTTCGCTGCGCGTCTATATCGGGATTTGCGGCACCAACCGTATTCATCAGAATGAAGCGGACCGGATCGGCAGGCGCGTTGCCCTCGATTGCGCGGCATAGGTGACAGACAGCGTCAGTACAAAGTAGCTTTGGTGCGCCGTACACGCCTTTAAAATCCATAACATGGCCAAGACAGGAGACCACGGCACTGCAACCGCGTACATGCTCGCGCATCTCGGCATCTGGTATGTCCAGAACACTCGCACGAATAACTTTCATGTTAGGGTGGCTGCGCACTTCATCCTTCAGTTTTTCCGGTGAACGGGCTATTGCGCGGACTTGGCCGCCCGCAAACAATAGCTGTTCAAGCAAAAGACTACCGGTCGCGCCCGTGGCTCCGACAACCAATGTGGTTGTGGCGATTGAACGTCTTGCGACGGTATTATTCCCAAGTTTTGACATTTTGTTTTCCTTAGAATGTGATGCTGTTGGCAGAAACTACCCATGAGACATCCCAAACGAAACAGGCCAAATTCGTTGGTTCTATATGCAAAAACGCATGGAACAGTGCCCATGGCCGTGCTTTATGGCGTGGAGAAAGAAGCGCGGGGCCAATCCCCCGAGGTCCGTATGCTTATACGTCAAGAAACCGCAAACCCGTTTTCGATGATCTGGAGGAATGGCTGCACGCACAGCTTCCCAAAATATCGGGCAAGTCAAGCTGCTATAGATTGATCTCGGTCAATACTGAGGGCTCGAATGCATGCAACAATCCATTTGTTGAATATGAATCGCGTTCTGGAATTGCTTCTCGGGTAAATTCCATCCCACAGGAGTAGCTGGTTTCGATCATTCATTCAAAACTTTGGAAAAACGAATTATCAGGAGAATGTTATGAGAAGTGACTTAGAAAGCAAGAAAACTGCTGGCCTTACTCGCCGCCAGTTATTGGGCACAGGTGCTGTTGCTGGTGCGACTTTGACACTGACCGGTATGGTCAATGCTGCCCCGCGTGAAATGCCCGAAAGTTGGGACGAGGAAGTTGATGTGGTCGTCATCGGCACCGGTTTTGCCGGACTCGCCGCAGCGTATGAAGCGACCAAAGCTGGCGCCTCGGTGGCATTGCTTGAAAAGATGCGTACACCTGGCGGAAATTCGATCATCAATGGTGGCGTAATTTCCGCGGCAGGGTCGCCGGAGCAAGCCGAACAAGGCATCGAGGACGGTCCCGATGCAATGTATTCGGATATGTTGAAAGCCGGGTTGGGGCTGAACCATCCGCAACTTGCACGAAAAGTCGCAGAAGAGTCCGCCGCAATAGTTCAGTGGACCATTGACGAGCTTGGCGTCGCGTATCGTGGCATGGTTCATATGGGCGGCCATGCGGTACCGCGCTCCTACGCAACCGCTGCGGGAAGCGGCTCTGGCATTGTGATCCCACAGCTTGAAAAGCTGGCAGAACTGGGTATTGAGCCGCGCACGGGCACGTTGCTCAAGCATCTGATCCGCGATGAAGACGGTCGCGTCAAAGGCGTCGAAGTTCAGGTTGGCTATCGTTTTCCCGATGCCGACAGCGGTGATCCAGTGAAGATCAAGGCCCGCCGTGCGGTCGTGCTCGCGACCGGCGGTTTTGGCAACGATGTCGACTATCGCATGATGCAGGACCCGCGCCTGACTGGCGAACTTGATACGACGAACCACCCCGGTGCAACCTCCGAAGCTTTGCGCGAAGCGATGAATATTGGTGGATCACTGATCCAACCTTCGTGGATTCAGCTTGGTCCTTGGACCAGCCCAGACGAACGCGGCTTTGGACTTGCACCTCATTTTGTCCAAGGGGTCGCGGCTGCCTATGGGCTTTGGATTGAAACGACGACGGGTCAGCGGTTTGTGAACGAGATGGCGGATCGCAAGACGCGCGCCGATGCCATCATCGCAGCAGGCAACAAGGTCATCGCCTTCTGTGATGCTGGCGGTTTTGAGAAGGCAAAGACAGCACCGGGGGCCAAGCTTGACCGTTTGATGGAATCGGGCGTTCTTAAGGAATACGCCTCGCTTGAAGAGATGGCGGCGGCATACGAAGTCCCGCTTGACGCGCTGCAAGAGACCATCGCGACTTTCAATGCTTCGGTAGCAGCGGGCGAAGACAGCGAGATGGGCCGCTATATGCAAGCTGACCAGTTCGCCATTGAAAACGCGCCCTACTACGCTGTGCGGCTTCTTCCGAAAATCCACCACACGATGGGCGGAATAGCCATCAACACAGAGGCGCAGGCGTTAGACGTAACCAACAGCGAACCCATCCCGGGTCTCTATGTCGCGGGTGAAGCGGCAGGCGGGGTGCATGGGGCGTCGCGGCTGGGATCCTGCGCTATTGCGGATTGCTTGGTCTTCGGACGGATCGCGGGCCGCAATGCCGCCGCAGAAGAAAGCTGGGATTGATGAAATGGCGTGGCGCTCGCAAGGGCGCCACATTTTGCCGAATGGGTGAGGGAAATGCATCGATGATCTGGCTGCGGAGAAAACATTTTGGCATCGCGGTGCTTGCATGGGCGACAGGCATTTTAGGGATCGCTTTCGCGGTGCCCTTTGGTGCCCACGCACAATCAGGATCGGCAACGGAAATTGAGTTCTCGATAGACTGCTCACCCCTTGGGGGCGAATCGTGCATCATTCTGGCCGAGAGTGGACAAGTGCGTGATCAGCGACAACTTGGCGCTGATATCGACTCATTGCTGGGTCATGATGGGACGGCTGTTTCGGTTTTGAATGAATGCACCGGCTGCCATGTTGGCGAGTCCGTCTTGCCAGAGGGGCACATCGCGACGCTTGGCATGCCGTTGGCCCATTGCCGAACCTGCCATACGCCGAACAGTGATCGGTCCTTGGCAGGTCTGGTGCCGCTTGACCATACGCATGCGCTTTCAGGTTTTGGATGCGCGTCCTGCCACGAACCGGCGCCTGCCACGATGCGGGAACCTGCAACCGAAGTCTGCTTGTCCTGCCATGGGTCCTTGGAAAGCCTGGCAACTCAGACTGCCGATGTAAAGCCGACCAATCCGCATAGCTCACCGCATGGGGCTCCCTTTGCCGAATGCACTTTGTGTCACATGCAACATGAGCCGTCTGATAACTTCTGCTCCACGTGTCACGATTTTGAATTCAATCTGCCGTGAGGCGGCAATTGCAACCATAGCCAGAGGGCCAAAATAAGAGGACGAAAGATGATGAGACAGAATAAGTTGAGCGGAAAGTTACAGCGCAACGGGCTTCGTACCATGGTTGCCGTCACTGTGGGTTTATTCGCGAGTGTGGCGATGGCTAGCCCGAATTTTGGCGGCCAATGCACCTCTTGCCATCAAGATTCAACCAACCTACCAGCTGCGCACCCGCCGATTTCGTCAATGGAATCTGCACAGTGCTTGTCGTGCCACCAGACAAACAGCAATGCGGCGACAGGTGTTCTCGCGCCATCGCTGGCTGATATGCAGACCCAACACCAAACGCATACAAGTGAGCAAGAACAAGCCCAAGATCAACTGCAAACCCATACTCAGACACAGCTCATGATCGGGTATTCGGGCGAACCGAGGGAAGAGCATCGCGGGCAGACTGGAGGTGGGCATGGAAACCAAGCCCACGAGGGCCAATCCAGCCCTTGGTCATACGGCCTGACTTTAGGCATTCTTTCCAGCTCGGATATTGAGCAACACCGCTCCAATTCAATTTTCCATGGCTCATCAGATGCTTCCTTCTTTCAGCCCGGCGCTGCGGGTGGCGGGCACGAAGCCGAAGATGATGCTGTGGCCGGAAACCGGGTGCATCTGGGTTTGCGCGCGGATTATGAATTGGGCCTTGGTGAGGGTACTTCGCTTACCTATGGCGCGAGGCTTAATTTTGACGAATTCCTCAACGAAGACTTCAACCGCACGAGCGCGCGTTTAAGCGTAAGATGGAAGGCGAAGTCCGAGGCTAGCATGCTCCAGCTAACGTCGTATTTGCAACAAACGATGTTTGAGGGTGCGCCCGAAAACACTGAAATCAACTTTACCGGATACGGTATCAACCTGAACTATCATCAAGACTTGACGGAGGGCACCATGGCAATCGCCGCACTTCGCGCCCGTCAACGGGACTATGATGGTGAATCAACCGCCCGAAATGCGGAATTCAGCCTGTCGCTCGGATTAAGAAATGCGCACCCAGATTTTGGCATATTGAATTATGGGCTGTCCTTCGTGAGTCGCAATAATGCCAAAAAAGAGCACAGTCGTTATAATGGCCCCTCGGTGTTTGCCTCCATCGACAAATCTGTTTCAGATACAATGACGCTTGGCCTATCCGGCGAGCTCGGTGTACGCACCTACAAGGGCCCGGATTCTATCGCTTTCATCACGCGGTATGATAGATTTGCAGAGGCCGGTTTTTCGATCCGTGACACGCGGCTAAAGATCCTCTCTGTGACACCGGAATTTTCCTGTCACTACAACCTTACCCATTCAAACATAGATCGATTTGATGGCAATAGCTCTTACTGCGCTCTCGCGCTGGAAAGGCGGTTTTGAAACGGCACACAGTGCAATTTAGCGAGAAAATCGGCTGTTTTTCAAGTTCATTTGAACTTATTGATAGGTGGAATGCGCTTGCGCAAAGGGGTCGGTTGAGCAAAACCCCGTGAGGTGCTCTGACCGATTTGTCGGCCTTCCTCGCGGGATATTATAGCCCCAATCATGGCATTGACAGCAAGCGTCTACCGATGGTGTGTGGGCGCGATGACAACTTTCGCACGCCAGATCACTCTTGTGCGAAGCGTGGGGGGGTGGCTCAACTTCGGCAGGTCAGCGCAGCTATATCAGTGTTAACACCGTGACATGTTGTGCAGATTGCCGTTGGCGCCCACGATTGATGCCGTATTTCGTTATCCTGCACGGACTGTTGGACGCGACTCTCATAGCTGCAATGTTCTGAGTAATCGAAATGGCGTTGTCATTGAATAGCGGCCAGCGGCGGACAGGTCGATTTGGGGATGTCCGTTAACAGAACGCTGCCCTCCAAACCAAGCATGTCGCTACGTCGATAGCCGACATCCACATTCGCTTGAAACCAAGATGTACTCTGCACTGCCGCAAGTCGGCTCAGAGCCCAAACTGCAAAATGCTGCACTCATCACCGTACTGCCACCTGAGGCGTGATCGCTGCTGAACTGGCAGGCCTCAATGTTCTGAAACCAGTAAACAGCAACTCGTCAGGATCCATTTGGTGCCCACGTTTCGGCGGAGACAGCACGACGCACGGCAAGTCAGCGCAGGAAACCCAATTCCTACATCTGCATCAGCTTGCTGGACACTATAATGGGATCCAAACCGACATAGATTTCGTTATTATTCGGCTCAGTACGATGCCCAGAATAGATTTCGCCCAACTTTCTCTCGATGGCAATCGCTTCCAACACGGTGCCGATCGGTTGATTGGTGTGTAATATCCACTGCTTCTCAATCGACATGCGATATTTGTTGAAACTATCCACTCGTTCAACAGCGTTTTGAGCATGACCAATTTTGATCACGCGCCCGCCCTTGCCCAACGTGGCGATGTAGATGCTATTGGTCGCGCTAATATCAGGTTGTACTGAATATTCCCTACCGGCGTAGGGATGTTTCTGCTGGAGTTGCTTCACTCTGGACTCTAGCGCTTTGAATCGCGGAGTCATAACCTCCAACTCTACTCCATTGGAGGCAATCAAGTCTTCGAGTGATTCAGCAAGCTCGTCGTGGAGTTCTTGTAGCGTCGAGATCGCTCGCTGAGTGTGGATATTTGGGCCGTAACCTGAAAGCTCTTTAAACTCGGGTGGCTCTTTAAATTTCCATGCTCTGATGGGTTGAATGGCAAAAGGCCACCGATAACTTCCGTCTTTCATCCTGTCCCAACTGTGCTGTGCCTCGATGCCAAATTCAGCGGTGTCGGCTGTCATGTGGCTAATTTGCCAAGCACCGAAAACGCGGCCTTTGAGCTTTTCAGGTATTTCTACGTTTGGATTTGTGGGGTTGCGGCTTACCACAGCGAAAACAAGGTCGCCCTCCTGTGATCCGCGAATAGCCATCGTCCGATTTGCCTTGCTAGTAAATATAACGGGACCGCCACGGTTTTCATTTCCACCCCAGACATACGTGTAAAAGACATTGGTCATCTAGATTTCCTCGTGAGCGGTTTCTAATCGCGCGATTGAATTTCAACATGCTGAACCGGATATTCAAAGAGGAGCGTTGAATCAAGTTTGGGCGAACCACGGCTTTCGGGCAGTCGCAGCACAAAATGTTGCCCCATACGAATGGAGGTTTAGTGGCGAAAATAGCAGTCTTCATACTGATTATTACGCTCGAGTATCACCAACATCCTTGGTGACCCGACGGTGACCCGAGACCTCTTACAAAACGGTGACAACACACCGAAGAGGTAATGAATTACCGCGTAACCTATTCTAAAATATATCGAAATGTATCTAGGAAATTGGTGGAGTTAGAGGGAGTAACCTGGACTCTCTATTTGAAGTTTTAGAAGAATGGGAAAGCCACCTCAAGGGAATTGAGATTGATATCCCCAGCTCAGAATCTCGAACGCCTCAGGCGCCTCGTTTGCGGGGGCCATCGCTATGAATCATGCAGAAAACATCAAGACCGCAATAGATATTAAGTCTGCGTTTCGGGGAAAATCTCAGGCAGTTGAAAAGAAACCAAAACCATCGCAGTCCCCGATAACTCTTCGTGTGACGGATGAAGAGAGAGAACGCCTCAAATCTATGGCTGCGGGCATGTCCGTGAGTGCATATGTCCGCAAATGCATCTTTTCGGAGAATGCCACAAGGCGGAAACGGCGGTCACACATGCCTGTGAAAGATCAGGAAGCAATGGCGCGGGCTTTGGCTTTGCTGGGAGCATCACGGATTGCAAATAACCTGAACCAACTGGCTCACAAGGCCAATATGGGTTCCTTGATCATGGATGATAATGCCCTCGCACAAATTGATGAAACTTATGCGCATGTGCGCCTAATGCGGGATGAACTGGTTTCCGCGCTAGGCCTGATTGAAGGTTAGGCGCATGATCCTGAAAGCCTCTCAACGGGGTGGCGGGATGCAACTTGCTGTGCATCTGCTGAAACCTGAAAACGAACATGTAGAATTGCATGAGATCAGCGGCTTTGTCGCTGATGATTTGGCAGGTGCATTCAAAGAGGTTTATGCGATTTCCAAAGGGACGCGCTGCAAGCAGTTTTTGTTTTCGCTGAGCCTTAACCCGCCGGAAATGGAAAATGTACCGGTTGAGGTCTTTGAAGATGTGATTGCACGGATTGAAGCCCAAATGGGGTTGGCGGGGCAACCTCGTGCAATCGTCTTTCATGAAAAGCAGGGTCGCAGGCATGCGCATTGTGTCTGGTCGCGGATTGATGCGGCAAAAATGAAAGCGATCAACCTGCCGCATTTCAAATTGAAACTTACTGAACTCTCGCGCCAAATCTATCTGGAACAGGGCTGGGATATGCCGCGCGGGTTGGAAGATTTTGCTGACCGTGATCCGCTAAATTATTCCCAAGCAGAAGCGCAGCAGGCCAAGCGCGTCAAACGCGATGCGCGGGCGTTGAAAGCAACATTCCAGAAATGCTGGGCTGGGTCGGATTCCCGTGCCGCGTTTGCGCATGCACTGAAAGAACAAGGGTTCGTTCTGGCTCGGGGGGATCGACGCGGATTTATCGCTGTTGATGCCACGGGCGAGGTTTACGCCATTGCGCGTTGGGTTGGCGTTAAAACCAAAGAGGTGCGGGCGCGGTTGGGCGATCTTGAAGGTCTGCCCAATGTCGAAGACGCCATTGCCATTCTGTCCCGTAGTTTTGACGCCAATAATTTTGAAACTCAGCAACGTGTTTCAGCGCAAAATGAGCGGCGCAAGGAAACACTGGAGAAAAAACGTCTTTCCTTAGTGGCAGAACAGCGTGGTGAGCGTAAAGATTTGGGCGATATGCAGCAGACTCGTCTTGCTGTGGAAACCACTGCCCGCATGGCAAGCCTGCCAACGGGTTTGAAAGCAACATGGGCAAAGATGACCGGGGCGTATCAACGCCTCTGTGCAGATAATGAAGCGCAGATCAATGAGGCGTTACGGCGTGATCGGCACGAACGGCAGGCCCTTATTCAACGCCACCTGAAAGTTCGGCGCGCTCTGCAACATGAATTTGAGCAATTTGAATACCATCGTGAACTGAACGCCAAATCAGCACAACGTGATATTGACGCAAGATTACCTGATGCAGAATTCCCCCCTGAACAGGTGCCTTTGCATCCTGAATATGATCCTGCGCAACCGCTTATTATTCAGCCCGAAGATGACACGTTTTCCATTGCCGAAAAAGTTGCGCGTGATCCGGCGCATATTCTGGAAGTGATCGCGGATAAGAAGGAAGCCTTCACTCGCGCCGATATTTTGCGCGCTCTGGTGCAATATATTCCTGATCCGACTAAACTGCGTGGCGCAGCAGATGCGGCTTTGCGTTCACCTGATTTAATTGAGGTAAAATCTGGGCCAGAACCACGTTACTCAACGCAAGAATTCCTAAGCACCAAAGCCACATTGTCGGCGAATGCGCGCGTAATGGCGTCAAGCTCTGCGCCTTCAGTTTCGCGCAAACATATAGAAGCTGCCATCGCCAAGGAAAACGCCGCTCTCCAAAAATCTGTAGGGGCAAACCTGAGTGCAGAACAAGAAACCGCCATCCGTCACGTTCTGACCTCGGGGCAATTATCCTACGTCATTGGTCTGGCGGGGGCGGGTAAATGTACAATGCTATCAGCAGCGCGTCACGCATGGGAAAAGCAGGGGTTTCAGGTCATCGGGGCGGCGCTTTCGGGTAAAGCTGCCGACGGTCTGGAAACAGCTTCTGGTATTGAAAGCCGAACTTTGGCTTCTTTGGAATATAGCTGGCACAACGGCTATAATTTGCTGACCAGAAACTCGGTGCTGGTGATTGATGAAGCGGGGATGGTTGGCACCAAGCAACTGGCGCGATTTGTGAGTGCAGCCAAGAAAAGCGGTGCCACGCTGGTTTTGGTTGGTGATCCTGAACAGTTACAACCTATTCAGGCCGGTAGGCCGTTCAAGGATATTGCGCAGGATAGTGGTGCTGCACGTCTTACTGAAATTCGTCGCCAAAGACAGGAATGGCAACGCCAAGCCTCAAGCCATCTGGCAGAGGGGCGTTGCGCCGATGCGATTGACACCTACCGGCAACAGGGCTTTGTCAGCACTGCCATTGATATGCCTGAGGCCATCGCCAAACTGGCTCAAGATTATGTGACAGATATGGAATTGAACGGTTTGGACGTTTCTCGGCTGGCTCTGACCCATCGCCGCAAAGATGTGCATGCAATCAACCAAGCCATTCGTTCCTTGCGTAAATCCGGCGATAATCTAGCGGTGGAAACCTTGTTCCAGACCGAGCACGGCCCGCGCGCTTTCGCTGTTGGTGATCGTGTTATCTTCACCCGAAATGGCCGTGATCTTGGCGTGAAGAATGGTAGCTTCGGTGTGGTTGAAGGAATTGATAGTGACCAACTTCGTGTGCGCATGGATACCGATGGCAGTGATAAAGCCAGATCAGTCACAATAATGCCAGATCACTACAATGCCAGATCACTACGCCGCGTTTGATCACGGCTATGCCT